>NZ_JBPYCS010000004.1:0-169903 GCF_051846935.1 Virgibacillus sp. W0430 | reverse complement strand
TAGTTTTATATAGTGTATTAGGGATGGGTGAAAATGAACTCTGTTAAATTAATTGTTGATGCACAAGCATTAATAGGAGAAGGTCCTTGTTGGGATCCTGATAAAAAAATACTATACTGGGTAGATATTATTGGTAAGAAATTGCACATATTTAACCCAAGAGAAAATGTGGATCGTGTAATATATGTCAATGAGTATGTTAGTAGTGTGGTAGTAAGAGAATCTGGTGGTTTATTGTTAACTACACAAAACGGAATAAATTTTTTTGATATTAAAGAGGAAATGATGATACCTATACTTAATCCAGAAATTCATTTAAAAAATAATCGATTTAATGATGGAAAGTGTGATCCTGCTGGTCGTTTTTGGGCAGGTACGATGGACTTTAATGGACAAAAAAATTGTGGATCACTTTATCGATTAAATCATAATTTAGAAATCACAAAGGTAAAAGAGAAGGTTAGTATATCAAATGGTATAGCGTGGTCCCCGAACGATGATATAATGTATTATGTTGATTCACCGACAAGACAAGTAGTAGCCTTCGATTATGATAATGAATCAGGAAAGATTGACAACGAAAGAGTAGTAATAAAATTCGAAGATAAAGAAGGAATACCCGATGGTGTAACTACAGATATGGAAGGCAAAATTTGGATTGCACACTGGGGAGGTTCTAAAGTTACAAGATGGAACCCCGAAATAGGAAAATTACTCGAAGTTATACCTATACCAGTGCTAAATGTATCATCTTGTGTTTTCGGTGGGGAAAAAATGAATGAATTATATATAACTACATCAAGATTAGATTTAAACAAAAATGATTTAGAAATTCAACCACTTGCAGGTGGCGTTTTTCGATTAGATACTAATATTGTTGGTACACAGTCGTATAAATTTAAAGGATGAAAATTATATTTAATTTTTTAATCATTAAATAATAAATGATATAACATAAAAGATGAAATTATTGTAGTAAACTCTGGAGGTAGTAGAATGAAAATCCTGAATTTTATTAATGATAATCAACAAACATTAGGTATTAAAACAGAAAAAGGAATCATAGATATAGAAAAAGCATTAACAATCCAACCGAATGAAAATATATCCAGTAACATAATGGACATTATTCAAGGTGGGGAGCCTGTTATCACGGAGCTTGAAAGTTATATTGAAGAATTACCACAAGATAAATATTATATGGTTGCAGAAAGTGACATTAGTTTTGGACCAGCTGTACCCTCACCGAATAAAATTATTTGTGTTGGCTTAAACTATCAAAAACATGCTGATGAAACTGGTTCCCCTTATCCGGAAACGCCAATACTCTTCACGAAATATAATAATACATTAACCGGTCATAAACAGAATATTGCTGTACCAAAGGTGACTAAAAAGCTAGATTATGAAGTGGAGTTAGGTATTGTTATAGGAAAGAAGACAAAAGATGTTGAAAAGGAAGAAGCACTTGATCATGTGTTTGGTTATGTAATAGCAAACGATTTGTCTGCAAGAGATTTACAATTTGTATCTTCACAATGGTTATTAGGTAAGAGTTGCGATGATTTTACTCCGATCGGCCCTTATTTAGTAACGCGTAACGAAGTAGATAATCCGAATAATTTATATTTGAAAACGTTTGTAAACGGTGAAGAAAGACAAAATTCAAATACATCAGATATGATCTTTCATTGCAATGAAATAATAAGCTATATTTCAAAGTATATGACATTGACTCCTGGAGATGTTGTTTTAACGGGTACACCGGAAGGCGTAGTAATGGGTATGCCAGAAGATAAGCAAGTATATATTCAACCAGGAGATGAAGTTACCGTAGAGATTGAGAAATTAGGTAGGTTAACGAGTCAGTTTATTAAAGATAAATAGACATAAAAAACTGGTGCTTGTCATGTAACAGAGTGAGCACCAGTTTTTTTGTGCATTTGAAAAAGAAAGCATTTTTTATTGTAGGTATTAGTTTAACAGTTAGTACTTTAAAAGAAAAACTTAGAATAAATCATGCTTCCATCGCTAATGTCTTTTCTTCCTTCCCTTTAATTCTCAGCTCTGTCTCTTTATCAAAGAAATGGCAGTTTTCCATATTAAAGGCTAATTCAAGTGTTGCTCCGCTCATAATTCCCGTACGGGCTTCAATGCGAGCGACAAAGTCCTCGTTGTTAATTTTAGAGTAAATAACGGTTTCAGAACCCATTAATTCAGCAACTTCAACATTTGCTGTGAATTTAGCGCTTGAAAAGACTCCATTAGATAGTGATTGATCGTGAATGTCTTCTGGACGAATGCCTAGTATCAAGTCTTTGTTTACGTATCCAGACTCCTTAAGAAATTTCATTTTTTCTTCAGGTACTTTGACGCTCGTTTCTCCCATTGTGAAAAAACCATCTGTTAACTTTCCATTCAAGAAATTCATGGAAGGAGAGCCAATAAATCCTCCCACAAACATGTTTTCTGGAAAATCATAAACTTCTTTCGGTGCACCGACCTGCTGAATGATACCATCCTTCATAACAACAAGCCTCGTGGCCATTGTCATTGCTTCGGTTTGATCATGTGTAACGTAAATCGTCGTTGTTTGCAATCGTTGGTGTAGCTTTTGGATTTCCGCACGCATCTGCACTCGTAGTTTAGCATCCAGATTAGACAGTGGCTCATCCATTAGGAAGACTTTTGCATCTCTTACGATCGCACGGCCAAGAGCTACACGTTGACGTTGCCCACCAGATAATGCTTTTGGCTTTCGATCCAAGAAATCTTCTAAACCTAAAATTTTAGCCGCATTGTGCACGCGTTCTTTAATTTCTGCTTTTTTAAATTTGCGTAGTTTTAGTCCGAAGGCCATGTTATCATACACATTCATATGCGGGTATAGAGCATAGTTTTGAAACACCATTGCAATGTCTCGATCTTTTGGCGCGACATCGTTCATTAATACATCATCAATATACAATTCTCCACTAGAAATTTCCTCTAATCCGGCTATCATACGTAATGTCGTTGATTTTCCACATCCAGAAGGTCCTACGAAAACAACGAATTCCTTATCATCAATATGTAAATTAAAATCCTCTACCGCAACAACATCTTTCCCATATACCTTTTTAATATTGTTTAGCTGCAATTCTGCCATTACAAGTACCCCCTAATTCATATTATTCTGTTGTTTTAATAATACTAAAACGTCAGATAATTCAAAATGGGTAACATGCATAAATTATTTTTTCTTTTTTATGCATGTTCACTAACTTTTTCAAATTCTTTTGCCAATAACGCCAGATACACAGCTTGAGCTTGATCAAATTGTTGGATATCAATACCTGTTTTTAAACGAAATTTATCAATTCGATATTGTAAGCTATTTCGATGCATATACATTTCTTTTGCTGTTACCGAAACATTTAAGTTACATTTGAAAAAGGTTTGAATCGTTTGTAACATGTTAGGATCTGCAACAAATTCGTCCAAAATTCCGGAAGTGATTTGTTCTCTTACACTTGTGTTTACTTGATTCATAAGAATATATGGAACGGCTTCTGGATAAGTAATAACAGTGAGCTTAGAGTGAGCAAATACAGTTTTGGCCGTAGCTTTCATCGTGTTATAGTAGGTGGAAACATTATGCAAGGAACGTTGATACAGACCGATAAAAAATTTAATGTTCACATATAAATCACTCGTCAAAACATTAATAATTTGTTTGAAATTGATATCTTCATCGGATACGGATTTCTCTTCAATTATGACTCCTTCGTGTTCGTTTTCCCATAGAATTGGGACGGACTTTGAAAAAAGCGCTTGTATTGCTTCGAGAAAAGCTGTTGGATCGACTTCATTATCTGCCAATTGAAAATAAATAAAACGAAAAGTGGCTTTTGTTTCATTTGGTTCATTTTGATTTGCACCACTTATTCGTTTCCTCCATTTATCCTCTTCGACTGTAGGGGTAGGCAGATTAGCATTAAAAGGGGTCAAAAACGTAGCTAACAACGTATTGTCTTTTTGTGTCAGCTCTTTTTTATGAATACCGATAGGCAGTTGATCTGTTGTTAAAAACCATACGTATTGTTTCGTTTTGTTTCTATCGTTTGGGAACTGTGTTAAAAGGGAAGGGAATAGCCTTTGTAACGTGTTAATCATTTAACTACCCTCATTTCATCATAAATAACATGTAAAATTAATAGGAACTAAAATATTGTTAGCTCGATATTTAAGTATAATAAAGTGAGCAAGATTAGGAAGATTGCTTCCCACGTCTTGCGTACTCATACGCTTCTAACAGTAAATCTACAATGTGAACGGCTCTGATCTGATCAGCCAAGCCTTCCCGCTCAATACCTAATTTCATTTGTAGCAGACAGCCTGGATTAGCTGTTACAATTGTTTTTGCTTTTGTTTTAATTGTTTGCTTCATTTTATAACCCAATATTTGCATAGACATATCGGGTTCAATCATGTTGTAAATGCCTGCTGAGCCACAGCAACGATCTGCATCCTGCATCTCTACATATTGAGCACCTTTAATAGAATTTAATAATTGTCGCGGCTCCGTAAATGTTTTTTGACCATTTTTTAAATGACATGAATCTTGATAAGTAATAATTTGTTCGTCAAGCTGAAGTGCAAGCTTATGAAAATCGAGTTCAATTAATATTCTAGAAATATCCATGATCCTATTGGTGAAAAACCTCGCACGTTCACTCCATGCGGGGTCATCCTTTAATAGATACGTATAATCAACGAGAAATGCACCACATCCACCGGCATTTGTAATAATATAATCTGCTTCCATTTGTTCAAATGCTTCAATATTACGTTTTGCCATCTCCCTCGCTCGATCTTGTTCGCCACTATGCCCATGCAAAGCTCCACAACAGCCTTGAGATTGTGGAATGACGATTTCACAGCCGGCGTATTGTAATAATTTTGTTGTTGCATCATTTGTATGCATAAACATCGTATCCATAAGGCAACCAGAAAAGAAGGCGACTTTTTTTTGCTGTTTAGTATACGGTTTTAAATGACTTGGCCTTCTTTTTAATTCCTTTCGCTTTGGAACTTCAGGAATTACTTTTTCCATAGCTTGCAAATGGGCGGGAAAAAGCTTCATAAATCCAACCCTTCTGGCTGTTTGTTGAATCCCAGATCGCTGATACAATCCTAGTAAACTTGTAAGGCCAATCATGCGGTTTTGGTAGGGAAAAAGGTTGTTAAACGAAGCCTTGCGTATCCACTTTTCAAAAATAGATTGTTGATTATTTTGATAAATAGCGTCACGTGCTTGTTCTAGCAGATGACCAAACTGTACTCCTGATGGACAAACAGGCTCACATGCTCGGCACCCAAGACAAAGATCGATTGATCGTTTTACTTCTTCACTCGGTTCAATTGTTCCGTCTACGAGTCCTTTCATAATCGCAATTCGTCCTCGAGGAGAATGCACTTCATCACCTGTTTCTACATATGTAGGACAGCTTGGCAAACAAAAGCCACACCGCGTGCAGTTAAGAATTTCGTCATAATCCATTTTGGTTTTAAACGCTGCTTGTATTCGAGACTTTTCTTGTACATCCATTGGTAACCCCTCACAATTCTTATTCAAGTATTGTAAATATCTTGCCAGGATTCATAATGTTATTCGGGTCAAGTGCTTGCTTAATACTACGCATGGCGGCAATACCCGCTTTTCCGGCTTTCAAATGTAAGTAAGGGAGCTTCATTGCTCCTACACCATGTTCTCCAGTAATTGTTCCTCCAAGAGATATTGCAGCTTCAAATATTTCTCCAAGCGCTTGCTCCACACGAGTCATTTCTTCTGTATCTCGAGCGTCGGTTAGACAGGTTGGATGTAAATTACCATCACCAGCATGACCGAACGTACAAATGGTTAAATTATACTTTTCAGCAATTACTCCGAT
This sequence comes from Virgibacillus sp. W0430, assembly GCF_051846935.1. Lineage (NCBI taxonomy): Bacteria > Bacillati > Bacillota > Bacilli > Caryophanales > Bacillaceae > Virgibacillus > Virgibacillus sp. W0430. The sequence goes on along the minus strand of NZ_JBPYCS010000004.1, from coordinate 163,970 downwards.
GGCGCGTACCATGTTAGCAATTTCGGATCGGGGAACGGTCGCGTCTTCAAGAATTGTCGTTGGTTTTAGCCTTGATAGTGCGGACAAAGCAGTGCGTCTTGCTGCTGTTAGATCGTTTGCTTCTTCTTCGGTTTCAGCAATCGTTACTTGAAAAGCGTTGTTCTGTTCACAGAGTGCTGCGATTAAAGACATATCTTGCTGGACAATTTGCAGTGGGCCGTCTTGTTCAATAAGTAAAACAGCTTCCGCATATGTCGGCAATCCGATCTTAGCAAAATCCTCTACAACTTGTAATGTGTGTCGATCTAAAAACTCTAAAGTAGCAGGGATGATTCGGTTAGCAATAATTGAAGAAACAGATTCTGCAGCTTTTTCTATATCATCGTATAATGCTAACATCGTTTGTTTTGTTTCCGGTTTTGGAATAAGCTTTAAAATAGCTTCTGTTATAATACCGAGTGTCCCTTCTGAACCAACGTATAAACTCGTTAAGTCATAACCAGCAACGTCCTTCGCTAATTTGCCGCCTGTTCGAATAACTTCTCCATTCGGTAGAACGATTTCAAGGCCTAAAACGTAATCTTTTGTAACACCATACTTTAATCCGCGCAAGCCTCCTGAGTTTTCGCTAATATTTCCACCTATTTGAGAGATGTGCATTGAACCAGGATCTGGCGGATAAAATAGACCGATAGACTCGGCTGCTTCATGGATGGTTTTCGTATAAACGCCAGGTTGAACCGTCATCGTCAGATTCTCTTCGTCAATTTCTACTATTTTATTCATTTTATTAAGTAAGAGCACAATTCCACCTTTAAGTGGTGTCGTTCCAGCACATAAATTAGTACCTGAACCACGAGGGATAATTGGAACCTTTTCGTTATTGCACAATTCAACAATGGCAGCGACTTCCTTTGTGTTTGCTGGTGTAACAACTGCGTCGGGCATCGCTTGAAATTGGGCTGTCGAATCATACGAATAGGCTAAGAGAGAAGCATTGTCCATTCGGATATTTTTTGCACCTATAATACCTTTTAGTTGTTCAATAAATTGCTTTGTGAGCATATGATGTCTCCTTTAGTTAAATAATAGGAAAAGAAACGGAATCCATTTGCTTGCAGTAATAAGGAATTCAAGAGAAGAGAACATTAATTTAAAGTTTTGGTATCCGGAAAATATTGTAGAAGGAGAAACTTACTGACATTTCCGCTCATGTTGGAGAGTATTCCTAATTTTCCACACATACATCCGAAAACACAAAATTTTTTACACTTAACTTTATTTTAATGGAAATATTCAGAAAGATATATGTATAATAACACAAAAAATATATTTTTTTACTTTTAATATTTGGATGTTCATCTAAAAAGGTGCGTCGTAATGATTTATTTCGGTATTTCTTCTAATAAAAGGAAAGCGAGATGAAAGGCGGTAAGTGCGTGTACTTCTCTTGGGTTTAAATTCGTTCTTTTATAAATTTTATTTAAACGGTAATGCAACGTATTGATATGAATATGGAGCTCATTTGCAGTTTCCTTTAGTTGCAAGTCGTTTTTTATATACGTTGCTAATGTATTCATCAGTACTGTGTCTCGTATAATTGGTTGTAAAACGTGGTGGATAAAACCAGATTTCGTTGTTGGTTGTATTTCTGTCAATAAAATATCTAGCAAAAGATCGTCATAAAACGTAATTGGCTGTAAGCAAGCTTTCAATGCTTTCATTGCCTGAGAGTAGGAGGTGTTTAGCGAACGAAAGTTTGTTTCGTTACCGATCCCAATTTGGACTTCTATTTGAAACTCACTTTCAACATAACGCTGAAATGCCTGCATGTATTTCGAAAGGTTAGCCGAGTTCTTTTGGTGCTTGTCTTCTAGGATAAGGAGTAATTTATTCGTTTCCCATTTTAAAACAGTTTCTGCAAGCTCGGTTTCGAGCCAAGCTTTGCAGCTAGAAATAATTGCGGCGAGCTGTTGCTCTTTGTTTGCTTTTATTAATACTACAATACACCTTTTTGTTGCCTCTGTGTTAAATCCTAATACGTGTGCTCTTTTAAGAAATGCTTCATCGTAGTTGTTCTCTAGCTGCAACCAATCGAATACAAAGCGTTCTAAAATACGTTCCTTCCATTCCGTTTCTTGGATAAATATACTTTCTTTAATAAGTAACTCGGTCATTTTTTGCATTAAGGAGCCAAAAGGAACTACTTTGTCGGGATTACCTGTAATTCCAATCGTGCCGATTACGTTTCCTTGAATGATGATTGGTAAGTTTATTCCAGCCTTTACACCTTGCATCTCTTTTTCATCTTCAATTGAGATAATTGTTTTCGTTCCGCTTTTAATAGCTTTATCGGCTCCTTCGTGAAAATTACCAACGCGGTTAGGCAGTGTGCTAGCGATGACGATTGCTTTTTTGTTAACGATAATCATATGTTCATTTATTAACCGACGTGCTTGCTTTATAATTTTTTCTCCTAGTTTTTTTGTTATTTCCATCGTTTCACCTTCCTTGCGTATTGTTTCGATCTAATGTTTCTTCCTGTTTTCTAATTGCAATGCTTTGCGCTTCAGGCGGTCGCTTTCCGCGGGCATGGGCTTGAGCCTCCTCGCTCGCAAAAAAGGCTCTCTGTGGGGTCTCAAGTCACATGCTTACCCGCAGGAGTCGCCGACTTGCGCTTCAAGCAGCTTATTCCTTTGTAATAAATGATTGCATTAAAATTTGACGTGTCACTGTAGGTTTTTCTGGGACTATCTTTTTCCTCTTGCTTTCCTTGCTTTTTATACATTGTGTAAATTGTATCGGGATTTAGTAGAAATGTCGAAAAAAAGCAGGTATTATTGATATACATTTTGTTATAATTGCCTTAAGCATTAGCTGTTTGTATCCGATATAAAAAAGGAGCATTTGTATGTTTAATCAACATCCATTCGTCCGATGGATTAATCGATTATCTCCGGTTCAAATTTTATTGTTTTTTTATTTAATAGCGATTGTAATTTCCACCATTTTATTGGCTTTGCCAATTGCACATCAAAAGGGAGTACATATCCCATTTATTGATATATTGTTTACCGCCGTAAGCGCCTTCAGCGTGACAGGACTAAGTACAATAACCGTTGCAGATACACTTAGTACGACAGGTATACTATTTCTCGCGATTACTTTGCAATTAGGTGCAGTAGGTGTTATGGCAATTGGTACATTGATTTGGGTTATTTTAGGAAAGAAAATCGGCTTAAAAGAAAGACGTTTAATTATGACCGATCAAAATCAAACAAATTTTGAAGGCATGGTCCGCCTTATTATTCAAATCATTTACGTATTATTTATTATCGAATTTATTTTTTTCATTGTATTGGGCATTTATTATTTAAAATACTTTTCTACAGCTCAAGAAGCTTTTTTTCATAGCTTTTTCGCTACGATTAGTGCAATTACAAATGGCGGCTTCGACATTACTGGGCAGTCACTGCATCTATATTACGATGATTATTTTGTTCAAACGATGCATATTTTGCTTATTATTTTTGGTGCAATCGGATTTCCTGTGTTGGTTGAAGTAAAGGAGTTTGTCCTTGCTAAGGGAGAAGAAAGGAAGTATATGCGGTTTAGTTTGTTTACAAAAGTAACGACGACAACATTTTTCTCTCTTATTGTAATTGGAACGATACTTATTTATTTACTTGACATGAATCACTTTTTTGCAGGAAAGCCATGGCATGAAAGTTTGTTTTACTCCTTGTTTCAGTCCGTTACAACGAGAAGTGCTGGTTTATCTACAATGGATGTAAATATGCTCACTGAACAAAATCATTTACTTATGTCCTTTTTAATGTTTATTGGAGCTTCTCCTAGCAGTGCAGGGGGAGGGATTCGTACGACAACATTTGCTTTAGTTGTTATTTTTATAGTTACATATGCTAGAGGTGGAAAGAGTATCCGCCTATTTAAACGTGAAGTATACGATGAGGATTTACTAAAAGCTGTAACTGTAACGTTAATGGCGGTAATGTTCGTATTTACGTCTTTGCTTATTTTACTTATTGTTGAGCCATTTCCGATTATGAAGCTTTTGTTTGAAGTAACCTCTGCATTTGGAACAGTTGGTTTATCTTTAGGAATTACGGGTGAGTTAACGACATTTAGCAAAATAATTTTAATGATATTAATGTTTATTGGCAGAGTGGGCATTTTAACCTTTTTACTTACGTTTAAAACGCGCAAACAAAACGGCAAAGTTCATTATCCTAAGGAGAAAATTATTATCGGCTGATACGGTAGGGAGTGGTCATCGATGGGGAAAAAGCACGATCATATAATTGAAACCAAAGTATTAAATGCGATAAATGAAGCAGTCTTATTTGTCCATGAAGATGGTACCGTTCTACGTAAAAATAATGCAGCTCGAACGTTATTTAATCTAGGGACAAATAAGGTCGTATCCATTTATGAGTTACTGGACTTTGCAGATGTGATCGGTCATAAAGAAGTGAACGTCATTTTGGAATTGAAAAAACAGTTAGGCAGCTGGGTGAAAGTAAAATCATTGCAAATTGAACAGGAACAATATTGTTTAATAGTGCGAAAACTGTCTTTAAAAGATAAAATGAATGGAATAGATAGATTTTTTCAATCGTTTATAGAAGCAAGTGAAGAAGGCATGATTATTCATGACGGGGAAAAGATTATCGATTGTGATGCAACATTTGCCCGTATGTTCGGCTATAAGGAAGCAGAAGTAAAGGGTCAAAGGATGACAACTTTTTTTAGAAAAAAGCGTTATAAAAATAATAGCATTGTAAAAAAGGCGAATGAGTACACCGGTATAAAAAAGAATGGAACAACTTTTTATGTAGAAGTTATCGGTCAATCGTATTTTCAAGATGATGTAATCCGTGTTGAATTTATAAAGGATATTTCAGAACGGATCCAATATGAACGACAAATTGAACTTATGGCCTATTACGATGAATTAACAGGGCTACCGAACCGGAATTATTTTATGAGTGAATTAGAAGCGACGCTCGAGCACGTAAAATTATCGGATGAATTAATTGCTGTGCATTTTATCGATTTGGATTACTTTAAGGAAATAAACGATACATTAGGTTACGATTTTGGGGATAAATTATTACAAGCTTGTGCAAATCGTTTACGTACTTTTTCCGATCAGAATCCGTTTATTGCTCGTATGGGTGGGGATGAATTTTTGGTTTTGCAACGAAATATCCGAGATGTAAATATGGTCACACAGTTTGCCGAGCATTTAATTTCTGAATTTGAAACACCGATAAAAATTTCTGGTTATGAAATGGTTATTTCCGTTAGTATTGGAATTAGTATTTACCCAAATCACGGTAGAAATGTTCAAGATTTAATTAAGCACGCCAACTCTGCCATGTATGTAACGAAGGAAGAACATCGCAACAATTATCATGTTTTTGAAGCTTCAATATCACGAAGGTTTAAACAAATGCTTATGATGGAAAATGATTTACGCAAAGCATTAAAAAAAGGTCAATTCGAATTACACTATCAGCCTCAAAAAAACATTAAGACGAAGAAAGTTGTTGGAATGGAAGCTTTGTTAAGGTGGAAGCATCCAATAAAAGGTTATATTCCACCGATGGAGTTTATTCCGCTGGCTGAAAAAACGGGTCTTATTATTGAGATTGGTGATTGGGTAATGAATGAAGCGTGTAAACAGAACAAACGATGGCAGGATGAAGGGTTTGACCCAATTGTTATTAGCGTTAACTTATCAGTAAAGCAATTTCATCAAAAGAATCTGGTTAATAAAACGAAGCAAATCTTGCAAGAAACAGGGCTTGAAGCTCAATATTTAGAATTGGAATTAACGGAAAGCATGGCAATGGCAAATGATCGAAATATTCTTGATACAATTGAATCGTTACGACAGTTAGGGGTTAGTGTATCTATCGATGATTTTGGAACGGGCTATTCTTCATTAAAATATTTAAGTTTTTTCCCGATAACGAAGTTGAAAATAGACAAGATGTTTATGGATGAAAAGCAGGAGCAGAATAAGGCGATTGTAAAATCAATTATCCATATGTCCCATTCCTTGAATATGAAAGTGATTGCTGAGGGCGTAGAAACAATCGAACAGCTGAATTTCTTACGCGACGAAAATTGCGATGAGATCCAAGGGTTCTATTTCAGCAAGCCATTGCCGCCACATCGATTAACAAAGTTCTTTCGGCATTAATTACATACGCTCTGTTTTGGCTGAAAGGATAGGGCTGCTTGTATTTCAGTTGTATAAATAACTTTATTTCGTTAAAAATTATTGGTATGATATGAGGAAGTAAGTAGGATCTGTTATTTATTATAAAATATAGTTGGAAAAGATTGTAGAAGGGAGTGCACGTTCATGCTAGAAGTTGCGTTTAGTATTGTATGTTTAGGAATTGTAGCACTAAATATCGGTTATTGTTTATTTGATCACGAGTAAAAAATTGGAAGCAAAGGATTGAACGATAATCGATCTTTGCTTCCAATTTGTTTAAATTAAATAAACCTCGTTAATTTATCTTGTCAATTCCCATTCTTTAAACGGGTAAATAATGAATTCTGATCTGCCAATGATCTCATTTCTGTCAATAAAGCCTAATCCATTCCTACTGTCCTTACTAATCGCCCGATTATCTCCCATAACGTAATAACTTTGAGAAGGTACTTGAATTGGGCCGAAATTACCCGTAAGAAGCTTGGCTGATTCTGTGATAAATGGTTGTTTTTGTTCGATACCATTAATATACAGAACATGATCCTTCATTTCTATCGTTTCCTCTGGTAGTGCGATTATCCGTTTGACATAATTTTTATGCGGCCGCTTTATAATAACGATGTCACCACGGTCAGGTTCTGATATAATATAAATGAATTTATTGAAAATTACCCTCTCCCCATCTTCAAGAGCGGGATCCATGCTTTCACCTTCAACAATCGACGTAGCAAAGACAAAAGATCGTAAAAAGAATGCAAGCAGGAGGGCGATAACAATAGCTTTTCCCCATTCGATCCATTCATTATCCTTTTTTGTTTCACTCACTGATGACATCCTCTCTAACAGCGTATGTAAATCATATTCTATAGTAGCATAGACTTTAATTTGTTTCGAATTCAATTTTATGTGGTAATAGCATTATATACAGATAAACTTAGGTTTTGTCATACAAAAACATGGACAAGGTTCATTTTCACATGTATATTGTATAAAGTAATGAAATGTTCGTTACGTACAATATAACATATCTAGGACATAAGTCGTAAATAAACTGTGTATTTCAAAGATAATATGTTAGAGTATACTAATATTAATAGAGGGAGTGAACCTTTACATTTATGGGTTCCAACGATTTGATACTAAAACAAATTGAAATATTACGAAATCAAATGACGGAAATCGCTTTTACTAAGGGCTTTACGAGTGAGGAATCGATAGAGGTCAGTCAAAGACTTGATCAATTATTAAACTTGTACAGTCGGATGAACGTTAAGGCAAAAGCTAAAAGTAGTTAAATTTTCCGAGTAAACCTACTCTCACTAATTATTTTTGTAATATTCAGTAAGTTAGTTAATGAGGCTCTTATTCAGTTGTATACGAACCATTTAAACGGCCGGTGGGATGAAACGAGTAATTGCTAACGAGAACTTTACCGAAATTCGCATCACTCTATTTAGAAGCAGGGTGTGCGATCTGTAAAGTAGAATATTGGATTTAATAGACGAATATGGAATCAATCTCCTCTTTATCGTTGAGCTCTAATAACGATGTAAGGGGTTTTTTTAATGTCTACACTTACAATCTGTTACTTTTAAGGGGTACAAGCAATTTTTAAACTTAGCTAGAGTATAATATATCGAAATAATGCGAAAAATAGAAGCTAAGGCACAACTAGAGATACTTCCATAAGAAAATATAGGAATGATTTTGAATGGCAGAAGGAAAGCAACTGACGCAATAGCGATATTTAAATTTTATTTATTTGTTTATGGAAAGGGCAGTCGATAATTATGAGTTGGATAAAGACAGAGCATTTCCCGTCTTTAGGAATTACAGAAGAACATTTAATATTTGCCATTGTCTTTAGTAGTACGTGTATATTCTTCTTATTATTTTATCCGTTGGTTAACTGGTTTATTAGTCAAAAACTACAAAAGATGATCACTTATATTATTAGCAGTTTATTTGTTGTCGTTATTTATTTGCTGCTCATTGTTATGAATGAAATGTTTCATGTTTACTTTTTAAAAATAATCTTGCAAGCCATTTCTTTTTTTGGCTTATTCGTTGTGGGAGGGTACTTATTCCTACAGGTTAAGCGAAAATTTACTTCACACTAATATAAATAAATACGTATTGAAAAGGTTCACACTGCTTGTTTTGTATGAACCTTTTCAACTTTTAATTGTTAATTTGTCCGTTTTGGTGGCCACTCCATTTTCCCTAACGAGGAAGGTGTATAATAAGACGAAGAATACGTTTTTCGAAAAGGGGAGGGTTGCCTTTTCGGCTTCCAGTCTATATAGCTGTAGATGACCTTTTTTGCATAGGAGAGAGGCATTTTCGTCTGTGGGTTTCGAAAGCTTTGATCGAGTGCACCTAAATGAGTCAAGAATTTAAAATCCTCTTTAGATGGGGGGATATGGAAATAATAATCCGCAACTTTCACAAGCAATGTAGAATGTTGATTACTAAATTTTGGGTGCTTAGAAAAATGCAGCCCCATTTTTTTTGCGCGTTTTTCTTTTAATAAACGATGGATCGCTTCTTTTTTTATAAAATACAAATGCTGTGGTTCTGGTGCAGTCTTTGCATGGCGATTAATCGTATAGATGGCCTTAGCCAATTCATTTAATGAATGCGTTTGAGTCAAAAGGGTGCCTCCTAACATACGAGTTGATTTCTTTTAAGCTTAACGGAAAGCTTGTCCGCTTGCAATAATAATACTATTTGCTTGAGTCAAGTTCGGAGGGTGCAAATTTTCAAAGAAAAATATTACCTTTTTTTATAAAAATTGCTTTTGAGGTGATATTTTTCGAAATACGTTCCCGTGCATGGTAAAATGAATGACATTGAAGCGTTTCTTGATTCTTGGGAACGTACTCGGGAGGTACTACAGTTATGAGTATATCCATACGCAATTCAATGAAACTTGGTAAATTTAGAGCATGTGAAGTTGTAGCGGGTCATGAAGGGTTGGACAAGGTAGTAGAAAATATTACGATTATGGAAGTGCCAGACATCGTTAAATGGTTAAAGGGACGCGAATTAATTTTAACGTCTTTATTTGCAATTAAAGACGATGCTGATGCGCAAAATTTGTTAATTCAACAACTGTATTATGCAGGAGCTTCCGCACTAGCAATTAAACCGTTTGAATCAATGAAAGGTATTCCAAATGTTATTATTCAAAGCGCTAATAAACTTGGATTTCCAGTTATTCAAATTCCTGAGCACGTAAAATATTTAGATATTTTATCACCAGTTATGCATCAAATCTTTAATGAAAAAGTAGTTTTGCAAGAAAACTTGGAACAGGCCACAAACATGCTCCAAGAAATTTCATTGCATGCACAAGGGTTGAATGCTTTTGTAAAAACTATGGCCCACCTTACACGAAACATCGTTACAATTGAAAGCGAATTTTCATATATCCCAACGCCACAGCCTGAAAAAGATATATGTACGTTATCAAACGATCAAAAGCATGAGCTATCCGTAATAAAGCGCCCGATCCGTTATGAACGTACGTATGGTGACGTTGTCGTCCCGTGCATTGTAGCACCAATAATTGTTGACAACGATTACTATGGGAACATTACTTGTTGGGCTGTTAAGCATGATCATTTAGCAATGGATTTAGCTGTATTAGAGAAAGCATCTACCTTAGTTTCGCTAGAGTTTTTACGATTAAAAGTTAAGTATGATGTCGAACAACAGTATAAAAATGAATTTATGAGGGAATTGCTATTTAATAAAAGCTTGACGGAACAGGATTTAGTAGAAAGAGGCGCTCGTTATGAAATTTATCGAGAAGAACAGTATGTTTGTATATTGTTAGAGGAAGTACACGAGTTGAATGATGCATCTCTTTCAAAGGATAAGCAACTAAATAAAATAGAAGTACAAACGATTCTCCAAAAAAAATGGCCAACTGTTTTAGTAGGGGTCATTAGAGGGTTAATTTGTATTATTGTCCCTATAGATAAAGCAGATGTTCATGCAACTTGTAATGCCGTATGGGAGCAAATTCGATATTACTGTAGAAAGAATATACACTTCGTTTTAGGTGTTGGAGAGCAGAGTGCGGGACCTAAAGGAATTCGGACTAGTTTTTTTCAAGCTGAGCAAGCACTTCAGCTTACAAAAACGTTACAAGTACAAGAGGATATTATTTATTATGATCAATTAGGTGCTTTTCGCTTGTTAAGTCCGCTATTAGGCCAAAAAGAGCTAGAGGAGTTTTATGAAGATACGATTGGAAGACTAGTCGACCAGGATCCAAAAAAAGAATTAATTAAAACTTTAAAAATGTACTTTCTTTGTAATGAGTCGTTAAAGGATACGGCTAACGCATTGTTTATCCATGTTAATACGTTAAAATATCGTCTTAAAAGAGTAGAAGAGCTTACAGGTTATCACATACGAAAGACAGAGGAAAAAACAAGTTTATTTTTAGGGTTAAAAATTTTTGAGTTGCTTCAATTTAAAGAGGAAGATAACTAATACTCATTTGTCTTATTAGCTAAATTAAAGCGCTTTAATTTGTACCATTGTGACATTCCAATCTTCAGAAAATAAATTATAATTAATGTTAAGTTATTATTAGTGATTTTTCCGCAAAATTAGATTACAATTTGTAAGGAAAAGAAACGAGGGGGAAGGATAAATGAACATCAAAAGAGCTTTAGTTTTTGCAGCTATGCTAACTGTACTCGTTCTTGCTGCATGCGGTGGAGGCAACGATGCAAGTGACAAGGATGAAGAGAAAGCGGCTACTGATGGTGAAGTAATATCAATTACTTTAAGTCATAATCAGCCATTGGAAAGTCCAGAGCATGCGGGTGCTGCTGCTTTTAAGGAACATATTGAAGAAGCATCAGAAGGAAAAGTGGAAGTAGAGCTTTTTCCTGCTTCACAGCTTGGAAGTTTAAGAGAACAAATTGAACAAACGCAAGTAGGTGAAATTGATATTACGATGCAACCATCTGCGTTCGTTACACCATTTGTTGATGATGTTAAAGTCGTTGATCTTCCTTATTTATGGCCAGCTGATGCAGAGCAAATGTATGCTGTGTTAGATAGTGAGGTTGGCGATGATATTTTAGCTACATTGGAGCAAGGTGGATTTAAAGGGCTAGGTTTTTGGCCTGGAGGGTACAAGCTCTTTACAACAGGTGACAAGGAAATACATGGTCCTGATGATTTTAAAGGATTGAAGATGCGTGTTATGTCTTCACCGCTATTAGAAGGCCAATATAAGCTGTGGGGTGCAAACCCTACAATGATTGAATATGCGGAGGTTTACAATTCATTGCAACAAGGTGTTGTAGATGGACAGGAAAACCCGCTTCAATCGATATACTTAAACAATTATCATGAAGTACAGGATTACGTTATTGAAAGCTATCATGGAACGATGACCTATTTATTTATGGCGAACAAAGGTTGGTACGAAGGACTTTCAGAAGAAGTTCAAGGTCTTGTACAAGAAGCTGAAAAAGCTGGAAAAGAAGCTGCTAGAAAAGCGCTTGTCGAAACTGAAGATGAATTTCGTCAAAATATAATTGATTCAGGTGTTAATTATTACAAATTAACAGAAGAAGAAATTGAACAATTTAAAGAGGTATCTGTTCCTTTCCACGAGGAAGCATATGGAGAGCCAGAACAGTTAGAATTACTTCAGAAAATCAAGGATAAGATTGAAGAAGTAGCCAACTAATCAGTTTAATTGGATGAAAGCATTAAAAACAAGGAGTTAGTTCACTTCTTTATTGATACTAATTCCTTGTTTTTGTCTTTCATTCTTTAACAAAGAACGTGAAAGGGTGAATGCGTTGACTATATTAAAAAAAACCGAAGAAATGTTTGTTGGTATTAGTATAATGGGTGTTACACTTTTATTATTTGTTAACATAATCCTACGTTATTTTTTTAGTGCAGGAATTACGTGGGCAGAAGAATTAATACGGTACGTAATTATATGGATTACCTTTCTTGGATCGGCAATATGCTTTCGGAGGGGTATTCATGTAGGGATCGATTTATTAATGGATTATTTGCCGAAATCTGGTAAAAAAATAGTTCAGCTGCTCATTTATTTTATTTCCATTCTTTTTATGCTTTTATTAATAAAGTACGGGTTTGAGCTTGTTGCTTTCAGTATGAATACGAGTCAAGTATCACCAGCACTGCAAGTTCCAATGTATTGGGTATATTTGGCTATTCCGATAGGAGCTATCCTATCGCTATTTCATTTATTTATACAGGCCGTTACAATGATTCGTAATTTTAAAACAAGCTAATATAGAAGGGGAATTATAAATAATGATCACTGCATTAATAGCTTTAATTGTTATCTTATTACTCGGTAGTGTACCGATATTTGTAGCGTTAGGAACTGCTTCGTTTTTAGCGGTTATATTGTTTAGTGATATTCAACCGATGTTACTTATCCAACGATTAGTTGGTGGGTTGGATCAATTTGCTTTAATGGCTTTGCCACTCTTTATTTTAGCTGCAAATATAATGGATGGTGGCGGTTTATCAAAGAGGATTTTACGATTTGCACGTGCACTTGTTGGTCATTTATCAGGTGGGGTTGCTATGACGACACAGGTTTCGAGCATGTTCTTTGGAGCCCTTTCAGGTTCCGGTCCAGCGACGGTAATTGCAATAGGTAAAATTATGTATCCCGAATTGCTTCGTGGCGGCTATAGTAAATCATTTTCATCTGGATTACTTGCTTCTTCAGGGGCAGTGTCGCTTATTATTCCTCCAAGTATAACACTCATCATTTACGGTTCCGTTACAGGAGTATCTGTAGGCAGTTTATTTATTGCTGGTATAGGAGCGGGTGCTCTGTTCGGTATATCATCGATCGTTTATATTTATTTATATGCTAAAAGAAACCAAATACCAAAAGATAAAAAAGCGACAAAAAGAGAAGTGTTAGAAACGACTCGCAAGGCTGGTTGGGCATTGCTCATACCTATCATAATACTCGGTGGTATTTATAGTGGTATGTTTACTCCGACAGAGGCAGCGGGGGTTTCCGCGGTTTATGCACTTATTATTAGCTTTTTTGTATATCGAGAAATGACTTTTAAAAAGTTTTATAAAATATGTGTAGAATCAGCAGTTACAACTGCACAAGTATTAGTTCTAGTTGCAGCTGCACAAGTTCTTGGCTGGTTATTAACGAGAGGTCAAGTGCCACAATTAATAGCGACTTTTATCGCCGAAAATATATCGACTCCTATTTTATTTTTGTTATTGTTTAATGTTCTTTTACTAGTTTTAGGGATGTTTATTGAAGGTGTCGCAGCAATTATTGTAGTTGCTCCGCTCGTATTTTCTGCGGCAGTAGCATTAGGTATTGATCCAGTTCATTTAGGTATAATTATGATTGCTAACCTTGCGATCGGAATGTATACACCTCCATTTGGATTAAATATTTTCGTTACACAGACAATAACGAAGACGAGTATGAAGGAAATGCTACCAGGAGTTCTGTCGTTCTTAGGATTTAATCTACTAGCATTACTCATTATAACGTATATTCCAGATGTCTCGTTGTTTTTATTGAAAATCTTAGAATAAAATACCGTACATTGTTTTTGAAAAATGTTCCAATCGTCGTATAATGATTGGAACATTTTTTGGTTGTAAAATATGACGTTGGTGAAGAAAATCACCTTATTTTTTGGTAGGGAAATGGGAAGGAAATCCACTAGCGTCATTTTTGATTACATAATAGAAAACGACTGAATTTCCTCGTAGAATAAAAGTCGCCGAAAACTATATCCAGGAGGGAAATCACTTTTCGATTCACTTATGGGTACAGAAACTTCTTGAATTATAAGAGTCGAATCAGGCTTTATTTCAAGCGAAAACTTGTAGAATCAAAATACAATACACACTATAAAGAAACACACTCCAATGCAAATTAAGTATGTGCAATAAGGCTATTCCTCCTCTTTAGGCTGACTGGAACGAAATTCGACGGACTTCTGCGGAAATAGCAAGCGGCTGAAAAATCACTGTAGCGACTCGGATAGAAGAGCGACAGAAGATGAGGCTGTGCCCGCCGAAAGTGTAGTGCAAGTCAGCGAAATCAGAGCGCAAGCTTTCATGTTTTCGTTCTACTTAATATTAGGTATTCCTCGACTTAACATACATCACCAACGTAATTTGACAAAGAACCAATTTTTTTAATGGGATTCATCCAGCTGTATAAAGTGATTAAATTTATCTAAATCGATAATAAAATGTGTGTTTTATTGTATATAACGACAAGAAAACGGTTACTTGATTCAATATATACTAATAAGAAGATAGTATAATTGAGGGGGATATCATGAATTTACAACGCTTTACAGAAACGATCGAAGCTTTAAATATGTATGGTAGATCGTATCAAGGGATGAATCGTTTAGCATATACAGAAATAGAGCAAGAAGCATTGGCTTATTTAATTACATTATTTGAGCATGAAAATATGACAGTTACAGTGGATGCTGCTGGGAATGTAATTGCACGTAGAGAAGGTATGAATCCAGAACTACCAGCAGTAGCTTGTGGATCACATATTGATAGTGTATATAACGGTGGGAAATACGATGGTACGGTCGGGGTACTTGCAGGCCTCGAAGTAGTTCGAATGTTGAATGAAGAAAATATTGAAACAAAGCATCCGATCGAAATAATTGTATTTGCGTGTGAGGAATCGGCACGATTTGGTGTAGCTACGATTGGGAGTAAAGCAATGACCGGAAAGATTAACAAAGAAATGCTTAAAACGCTTAAAGACAAAGATAATATAACGATTCGTGAAGCTTTTCAAGCATGTGATTTAGATGTAAATCAAATCGAGAATGCACGTCGAAGCAAGAAAGCGTTTAAAGCATTTTACGAGCTTCATATTGAGCAAGGGCCTGTACTAGAAACATCCGGCTATCAAGTTGGTCTCGTAACAGGGATTGCTGCCCCGACTCGGTTTATTATTACGGTTAAAGGGCAAGCGGCGCATTCAGGTTCTACACCAATGCATTTACGAGCGGATGCATTTTGTGCCGCTGCAGAAATTACGTTGGCTTTGGAAAGGTTGGCATGTCTCGAGAAAGAGCATGGGACAGTCGCAACAGTTGGGAGCTGTCACGTTGCACCAGGTGCAATGAATGTTATTCCTGGTAACGTTGAATTGTCCGTAGACATCCGTAGCACATCCGTTGCATCTAAGGAAAAAGTAGTGAAGGAACTGAATCGATTGGTCAAAGCGCTTGAAGCACGCAGAAAATTAACGATCGATGTAAAAAAACTAGGAAACGAATCACCTGTTATGTTGGATGATTCAGTTATTGGGATGATGGAAGAAACGTGTGAACAAATGGGTATTTCGTATTTGAAAATGGCAAGTGGGGCGGGTCATGATGTGATGAATATGGCTTCACTTTGCCCGTCTGGCTTAATATTTGTACCTTCAAAAAATGGATTAAGCCACCATCCAGAAGAATTTACTTCCATAGAGGAAATTAATTCGGGAGTTTTATTATTGAAGGAAGTAATGGTAAAAGCAGCCTTAGGAGGTGTATCGAATGAGCGTCTATAAGTTAAAAATATTATCAAATATTCAAGTAAGTGATCGATACTGGCATATGGTAGTAGATGCCTCTGAAATAAAAGAGAAAATTACACCTGGACAATTTTTTAATTTAAAATGTGCGGAAATGTCATTCCCTTTTTTGCGCAGACCTTTTAGTATTTATCGAATAAATGAGGATTCAAAAACAATCGAATTCTTATATTTAGTTAAAGGTGCTGGAACAGTGCACCTAACGTATATGCAAGCAGGCAATTATTTAGATGTATTTGGCCCGTTAGGTGTCGGATTTGAGTTGGAAGAAGAATGGGATACGATATTACTTTTAGCAAGAGGAGTCGGCATTGCGACACTTGCAGCGCTGGCACAGGAAGCTTCTAAAAAGAATGTTAAATGTGTAGCTATTTTAAGTGCCCGTAGCAATAATGATCTCTTGGCAACGGAAACATTACAAGGGTTTGGAGCGGAAGTGTATAAAGTAACGGAAGAAGACGGAACAAGTGATGTAGAGCATGTCGAAAAGCTAATTGAAACTATTTTTCAAAAGCATTCGATAAAAGCTGGTTTTACTTGTGGATCAAAACGATTATCCAGATTAATGCAAAAAGTAACGACGAAAAAACAAATACCAGGTCAAATAGCATTAGAAGAACATATGGGTTGTGCAATGGGTGTTTGCTATGCTTGCGTATGTGATTTGCAACATGAAGATTATGTTGAATCGGTCCGCGTTTGTAAAGAAGGGCCAGTGTTTGATTTGAAAAAGGTGGTGCTAAGCTAATGAAAGAACTGGATCTAACTGTTCAGATAGGAAAGCTTAAATTAAAGAACCCAATTATGCCAGCTTCTGGAGCGTTTGGGCATGAGATGGAATCGTTATTTGATTTCAATCAGCTTGGTGCTGTTGTACCGAAAAGCATTACCAAATATCCGCGTGGAGGTAATGCAACGCCAAGAGTATGTGAAGTGAACGCCGGAATGATAAATTCCATTGGGATACAGAGTAAAGGTCTCCCTTATTATTTACAGCATACGATTCCTGCTTACGCATCATACACTACCCCGTTAATTGCTAGTATATCCGCTGATTCCATTGACGAATATGCTGAAATGGCTGAAGTAATTGGGAATACAGAAGGTGTATCTGGTATTGAGCTAAATATTTCTTGTCCGAACTTGAAAGGTGATGGGAAAGCATTTGGTATGGATGCGGACATATCATACAAATTAGTGGAAAAAGTTAAAGGTGTAACAGATGTACCCGTTATTGCGAAACTCACACCGAATGTAACGAGCATTCAAGAAATTGCACGTGCTTGTGAAGATGCAGGGGCAGATGGTTTGAATGTAGCAAATACTATTTTAGCTATGGCAATTGATATTCATACGAGAAAGCCTAAAATAGGAAATGTTTTAGGAGGTATATCTGGACCGGCTATTAAGCCAATTATTGTTCGCCTTATCTATCAAGTACGACAAGTCTGCTCAATTCCAATTATTGGTTGTGGTGGCGTGATGAATGCAGAAGATGCAATTGAGATGATATTGGCAGGAGCAACAGCTGTGCAAGTAGGTACAGCAAGTTTTATTAACCCTTTGGCAATGATCGAAATTATTGATGGAATAAAAGATTATATGAACGAGTATAACGTGAATCACGTTACGGAATTAATAGGAGCAGTAGATAATTCTTCATTGTCTGCTGAATGCTCCATCTAATTTATAAGCAGAAGGTAGGTGGAATTATGCATTGGGATCATATTGTAACAAATGGTCATATCGTTACATCGACTTCCGATTTTGTAGCAAATATTTATATTAAAGATGGTAAAATCGCAGCTATATCAAATGAGGCTTTAGATGGAGAGGCTAAGGAAGTTACAGATGCAGCTGGTCGGTATGTTTTACCTGGTTTAATCGATACACATGTTCATTCTCGCGATGGTGGAGCAACTCACAAAGAGGATTTCTTTCACTCGACACAAGCGGCAGCTGCTGGTGGAATTACAACAATTTTTGAAATGCCTAATACAAATCCTACGATAAATAATGCGGAAAACTTCCATAAGCAGGTTGAAAACTTACTCCCAAAAGCACACGTTAACTTTGGATTATGGGGAATCTGTCTAGGAGATGTAAATATAAATGATTTTAAAGGCTTGCATCAGGCAGGCGTAATTGGCTTTAAATATTTTTGGGGCTATGCAGTTCATAAGCAAACGTTTCAATTACAATACAATTATTCAGAAAACATGGACGATGTTTTCCCACCGTGCTCAGATGGAGAAGTATATGACATGTTTAAAGAAGTTGCGAAAACCGGGCAGACGATTGCTATACATGCAGAAAACAGCGAGCTTATTAATCGACTAACAAGTCAGGCGAAGTTTGAGGAACGGAATGATTATCATGCTTTTTTAGCGACAAGACCTAATTTAGCGGAAGAGCTCACAATCCAAACGGGTATTGCAATGGCTAAGGCAACAGGTGCTCGTCTGCATATATTACATGTCAGTACAGCTGAAGGAGTAGAGTTAATTAAGCAAGCACAGCTAGACGGATATCCAATAACAGCCGAAACATGTCCACACTATTTGTTTTTAACGAATGAAGATTATAAAAACATCGGACCTTCAATGAAAGTATACCCATTAGTGAAATATAAAAAAGACCAAGACCGTATTTGGCAAGGTATAATGGAGGGAACGATCTCCTTTGTATGTTCAGATCATGCGCCACACACAGAGGAAGAAAAAAGTGGAGATTTACATTCAATTCCTGCAGGTATGTGTGGTGTGGAGACGTTAGTTCCTCTCATGCTAAATGAAGTCTCGAATAAGAGAATTTCAATGAAGCAGCTTGTTTGTCTTCTGGCGGAAAATCCCGCAAAGCAATTCGGCGTTTTTCCAAAAAAAGGTGCGATACAAGTTGGTGCAGATGCAGATTTAACAATTGTTGATATGGATAAAAAATCAGTAATTAAGAGAGAGAAATTACACAGTAAAAGCAAAGTAACTGCATACGATGGATTTAACATACAAGGCATGCCAGTTCAGACGATCGTTAATGGTATTACAGTTATGAAGGATGGTACGATTCAGTCTAAACCGGTTGGACAGTGTGTAACCCCTGTGCATAATAATCTATAACACTTGGGAAACACTTATCTTAGGGCTATATTAGAAACATTCTTATTCAGCGTTATTTTCCGAATACCCAAAATAAATAAAGATGGATTTGATCACGTTTAATTGTTGATCAAATCCATCTTTGCGTGTTTGTAGCCTATGTTCACCCAGTAAAATTAGTTAATTTAAATTCCCTTTTAAACTCTTCAAAATCCAAATCAAGTGTGGTGCATAAACCTTCCACCTCAGCGAAAAAATCAAAATCGTTCTCAACTGGCTGGTCTCTGTTTTCATAATAAAAAGTAAGTAAGCCATACAGTTTGGCAAATGCTTTAACCTTATTTTGAGTATTCACGAATCAGACACTCCCATCTGCGACATTATATATAAGTTTATTATAGCACGTCCGTAGTATTGTGGATATTAAATGACGTAGTAAAAAACTGAAAAAAAGTGACAGATAGATCCAGCAAGGACGAATAAATGCCAAATGACGTGATGGTATGGAATTTTTCGGATCATATAAAATACCGCACCGACCGTATAAAATATGCCGCCAATAATTAATAACAGAATCCCCTTTTCATTAACTGTCTCTGTGAGAGGAGACCAGACGGTAATAATAAGCCAACCCATTACAACATATATTAGAGTAGATAAAATTAAAAAACGGTTTATGAAAAACACTTTAAACACTACACCAATTAGTGCAATTCCCCATATAATAAAAAAGAGAAACCAGCCAACACCTTCTCTTAGATGGACAAGTAAAAAGGGTGTATACGTACCAGCAATAAACAAATAAATAGAAGCGTGATCAATAATTTGAAACAAATCTTTCCATTTACCTTTAGGCAAGCTGTGTACTACTGTAGACGAAATATACATCAAAAGCATCGTAACACCAAAAATTGTAGCAGAAACGATATGCCAACCAGTACCATTTAAAGAGGAGTAAATAATAAGTAAAATCAGGCCGATAACGCTCAAGACAGCCCCTATTGCATGTGTAATTGCGTGTGCCACTTCTTCCTTTTTACTAAAAACATGAACATTCATTAAAACACCTCTTTATAATTCACAATATACTCCTATTGTACATGGAAAATAGACGCTAAGCTAATACGACACCCATTAATGGAGTAGGTGTAGTGTAAAGAAGCATGCTTTTGTGCACGTGTATTTATAGAGATTGGTATCGCAACACCCCCATTGTTTCGTCGATGAAACATTGTTCTTAGCTGTTCACATCAGTAAGACGAAAGATTTTAACATGAAAATTAAATGTATTTCGGTTACAATAAGTATCTGCCACATGCGGGAAGAGAGCAGCGCATGAAAACCTCATGGTAAAAGGGAATAACTAAATACATTTTGAGCGAAGTAAACGATCTCTTTATTACGCTACATACTATTTGTTGAATTGCATGAATATGTAACCGCTTTAAATATACTGTAAAATATTTCAAATTAAAGCGTTTAACATGTTCCAAATTCAACAACTATGGTAAACTAGAACTGTGAGTTTCCGAATAAATACTCCTTTTTCAAGGGATGAAACCCATAGTTATATAATATGAGAATTAAAAAGGAGCGCTTTCCCATGAATAAAATAGAAGAAGGCAAAAAATTAAAAGACATTACAGTTGAAGACTTGATGATTTCTGCAGAGAAGGTGGCACATGTACAGCTGAACAATCCGTTAGAGCATGCTTTGCTTGTTCTAATTAAATCTGGTTATTCTGCCGTTCCTGTGCTGGATTCTTCCTATAAACTTGTAGGTGCTATTGGAAAGACGGTTATTTTGGATCAAATATTAGGTTTGGAACGATATGAGGTAGAGAAGCTCTCAGATATGAGAGTACATGAAGTGATGACAGCGGATATGCCAAGTATAACAAAGGATGCGAGCTTTATAGAAGGGTTAAAAGCGGTTATTGATGAACCGTTTATTTGTGTTGTCGATAATGAAGGATATTTTGATGGTATTTTAACGAGAAGAGCAATTTTAAAAGTAGTCAAGCGCGATTACTATGCGTCAGAGAGAAATTTATAAAATCGTTTACCTAGTTCTTTTGCTAATTTGTTAAAAATAATACTTTATTATTAAGGCATAATTGAGAATAAACCGGTATATAAATATTTCTTAAGGTCGAGTTGAAGCAGATTTAAGACAGGAAACTGAGCTGGATTATATTAATTATCATTTAACATTGACTAAAATGAAGAAGTTGTCTATAATCAAATATGGGTTTCAAAAATATACAACATATACTTGGAGGTATTATAGATGGTAGAAAGAATGGTAGGTAAACAAGCACCGCGTTTTGAAATGGAAGCAGTAATGCCTAATAAGGAATTTGGAAAAGTTAGCCTTGAAGAAAATATTAAAAATAAAAAGTGGACAGTACTTTTCTTTTACCCAATGGATTTTACGTTCGTATGTCCTACTGAAATTACAGCGATGTCTGATCGTTACGATGAATTTAAAGAATTAAATGCAGAAGTAATCGGTTTATCAACAGACACGATTCATACACATAAAGCTTGGATTAATACGCCAAGAGAAGATAATGGACTTGGTGATTTGAACTACCCGTTAGCGGCAGATACAAATCATTCTGTTTCAAAAGAGTACGGCGTGCTTATTGAAGAAGAAGGAATTGCATTACGTGGACTATTTATCATTAATCCTGAAGGTGAATTGCAGTATCAAACGGTATTCCATAACAATATCGGTCGTGATGTAGAAGAAACATTGCGTGTGTTGCAAGCATTGCAAACTGGAGGATTATGTCCTGTAAACTGGAAGCCAGGTCAAAAAACTTTATAATTTCAAAAAGAAAGCTGACGAATTAAGCAATTTTTGCTTAATTCGTCAGCTTTTTGCCATTTAATCAAACGTTGAAGCACATAACGATTGTATTCTGTTTGTTCACCAATTTTTTGTTTGAATCAAAAGGAATGTGTTAGACTAAAGGAGTATATAGACTTTAGTCATGATGGAGGAATAGCGAGATGAAACGAGAATTTGCAGTAATCGGTTTAGGACGATTTGGAGGCAGTATTTGCAAGGAACTAAGTTCAGAAGGAATGCAAGTACTTGCTATCGATAATGATCCGCATAAAGTGAATGAATATAAAAACATCGCTTCTCATGCTGTCATTGCTGATTCAACAGACGAAGCAGCATTAAAAGAATTAGGTATAAAAAACCTCGATCATGTAATAATAGCGATTGGAGATAATATACAAGCAAGTATATTAACGACAGTTATTTTGACGGACTTAGGTATTAAAAAGATAACGGTAAAAGCACAAAATGATTACCATGAAAAAATCTTAAATAAAATCGGTGCTGATCATGTCGTCCATCCTGAGAGAGATATGGGAAAACGAATTGCGCATAGTTTAATTTCAAGTAATATTCTCGATTATCTCGAACTGTCGGACGATCATAGTATTGTAGAAGTAAAATCTGGCCAGAAGATGATTGGAAAAACATTAATCGATTTAGATATTCGAGCAAATTTTGGTTGTAACGTTGTTGCAATTAAACGCAAAAAAGATATTAATGTATCCCCGCGTGCTGATTATGCCTTGCAAGAGGATGATATTTTAATTGTTATTGGTGCGGATAAAGATATTTCCAAGTTCGAAAAACACTTAGTAATTGATGATTAGATGTAAGTTAAAATAAGAGAGCATTGCTGTTGAAAAAGAAGTATGCTTTCGGTTCGCAGATTTTTTACTAGATGAAATGCATTGGTTGTACAATATATGACGTTGGTGAAGAAATAGCACATTACTTTTTGGTAGGAATATTTGAAATCACTTGTCGATTCGCTTATGGGTACAGAAACTTCACGAATGATAAGTATCGAATCATGCTTTATTTCAAGCGAAAACCTGTAGAAACAAAATACAATACAAACATCATAAAGAAACACACGCCAATGCAACTGAAACAGTATGGAAGTGTATGCAATAAGGCTATTAGCCCTCTTTAAGCTGACTGGAACGAAAGTCGTCAGACTCCTGCGGGAATAGCACGAGACCGAAGATCACTGTAGCGACTGGAATAGAGGGGCTACAGAAGCTGAGGCCGTACCCGCGGAAAGCCCGTCGGCTGTATTGCACGTCAGCGAAATCAGAGCAAAAGCTTTCATGTTTTCGTGTATGTAATCCTCGACTTAAAATACATCACCAACGTCATTTGACAAAGAACCAATACTTTTTTCAATAATAGTAATAAAAGAAGTCAGATAGCCCATCATTTATATTGGACTTTCTGACTTCTTTTATATTTATTAGGTGTTCCATTCGTGTACTGTTTTTTGAATTACTCTTTTTATACTTCCATAATTATTGGCATAACCATCGGTCTGCGCTTTGTCTTTTCGTATAGAAACGGTGCAATCGTATCGGTAATCTCATTTTTAATTTCAGACCATTGTGTTGTTTTTCGTTCCATTACTTTATCCAAATGCGCAGAAACGAGTTTTTGCGCCTCATTAATTAAGTCTCCAGACTCTCGCATATATACGAATCCCCGAGAAATAATATCTGGACCTGCAGCAATTTTAAAGTCTTTCATGTTAATGCTTACTACAACAATAACTAACCCTTCCTCAGAAAGGATTCGACGATCTCTTAAAACAATGTTACCAATATCGCCAATACCACTTCCATCGACATAAATCGATCCAGAAGGTATTTTACCCGCAACAGTTGCAGAGTCTTTACCTAATGCGAGTACATCTCCATTATCCATAATAAAAGAATTTTCAAACGGAATGCCACACGCAGCAGCTAGTTTTGTATGTTCTTTTAGCATGCGATACTCTCCATGAATCGGCATGAAATACTTTGGTGAAATAAGTCTCAGCATTAACTTCTGTTCTTCTTGGCTCCCGTGACCAGATGTATGAATATTGCTTAAGGGGCCATGAATTACTTCAGCACCAGCGCGTGTAAGCTGGTTAATAGTCCGGCTGACACTAACATTATTTCCAGGGATTGGAGAAGATGAAAACACGACAGTGTCTCCTGGGTTGATCTGTATTTGACGATGCGTACCATTTGCAATTCGAGACAAGGCTGCCATTGGCTCACCTTGAGAACCTGTACATAAAATTGTTACTTCATGAGCAGGCAAACGATTAATTTGATTCGTATCAATAAACGTATTTTTCGGAGCCTTAATGTATCCTAACTCTTGACCAATTTGAATGGATGACTCCATACTACGGCCAAAAACAGCAACTTTCCGATTATGCTTTACAGCAGCTTCGACTACCTGTTGCAATCGATATATATTCGATGCAAATGTCGCAAATATTAATCGTCCATCTACACTACTAAATATATCGTTAATATTGCCACCAACCACTTGCTCCGACATTGTAAATCCGGGCACTTCACTATTTGTACTATCTGAAAGCAAGCAAAGCACGCCTTCTTTGCCTATTTCGGCCATCTTAGCTAGATTAGCCGGTTCTCCTACAGGGGTAAAATCGAATTTAAAATCTCCTGTATGAACAATATTTCCCGGAGGTGTTTTAACTAGAACTCCATAAGCATCGGGAATACTATGTGTAACACGGAAGAAGCTTACTGCTGTTTTACGGAATTTAATGACATCATCTTCTTGAATAATATTTAACTTGGCATTTCGCAATAAGCCATGTTCATCTAATTTATTTCTAATTAATCCGATCGCTAGTTTACCAGCATAAATGGGTACATTTATTTCACGCAATAAGTAAGGGATCCCGCCAATATGATCCTCATGACCATGTGTGATAAATAAACCTTTTATTTTTTCTTGATTTTGCACAAGGTACGTATAATCGGGAATTACATAATCGATTCCCAGAAGCTCGTCCTCCGGGAATTTAATGCCTGCATCAATTAAGATGATTTCATCCTGAAATTGCACAGCATACGTATTTTTTCCGATCTCTGTTAAGCCGCCGAGTGCAAAAACGGCCGTCTGATCATTTTTAACAAATTTCATAAATTATAGCTTCTCCAAAACAAAATTGGCGGAATTTTCCTCATAGTTTAAATGTGCCTCATCTAGCTGTTGAATAAATTCAATGTTGTAATTGCGATCGATTAATTTTTTGCGAACATTTCGTTTAGAATCTGCTTCAACATAGACACTTTTTGTTCGTTCTCTTATAGGTGCTTCATTAGGTGTTTCTTGGTAAAGTACTTTAAAAATCATATCATCTCTCCTATTTCGTCATTTTCAATATATCTGCATCCTTACTCAGCGTCCAACCGAACAAAGAGCCGTCTGCATTACTATTGATTTTTGTCATTATTTCATTTCCGTAGCAAGCTTCGTTCATTTATAGTACATTAATAGTTGTGTGGTTGGGTAAAAGCAAGTGTAAGGGTAGTCCTATTTATAAGTTGTAGGTACACGTTCTCTGCCTAAAAAATCCTTCCAGCGATTCTTGAGTTTTTCTTTTAGGCGCTTTAACATGCAGGTACACAACTCCTTTCACATAATCAAGAAAAGCATAAAACGTTCTACCGATCCAATCCCTCTTAAATACAGTATAATATGGTTTAAGAAATATTGAAATGAATAACCTTTAAATTTTTGTAATTAATTACTAATCGACTTACATACATACGAACCGAACAAGTTTCATTTTCTAACTTTGTATATTTTTTGCGAGCAATGAATTATTTATACATGCCTAAATTATGAAGAATAAGAAGGGAAATGGTATGAGTGAGTAAGCAGATCGTATTTTTTGACATTGACGGTACAATTTATGATGAAGAAAAGCAAGTTCCTGCATCGACAAAAAAAGCAATTAAGGATTTGCAAAATAACGGGGTAGAAGTGGCAATAGCTACTGGACGGCCACCGTTTATGTTTGAAGATTTACGCAAAAATTTAGGGATTGATACGTATGTCAGTTATACGGGCCAACACGTTGTATTTGAAGGGGAAACGATTTACCAGAATCCACTTTGTACACAGAGTTTAAAAAACTTGTATGAAGAATCCAAAGACAAAGCATATCCAATGATACTCATGAGCGATAAAGAGATGAAGGCGACTATTGCAGGGCATCCTGCTGTAGCAGATGGGCTAGGGCGATTAAAGTTTTATTACCCTGAAGTAGAAGACCGATTTTATGAACGCGAATCTATTTTTCAAGCACTTTTATTTTATGAAGCCAATAATTCTACGCCTTTTTCAAAATCGCACGATGCTTTTCATTTTATTCACTGGGGCGATCAAGCGTGTGATGTATTGCCAAAAGGTGGATCTAAAGCAATCGGGATAAAGAAAATATTGGATGCAAGTGGCATTGATCGTAAAAACAGCATTGCCTTTGGAGATGGCTTAAACGACTTGGAAATGATAAAAGAAGTGGGAATGGGGATTGCAATGGGAAATGCGGTTGAACAGCTTAAACAAGCAGCAGATGACGTAACAGATCGTGTAGAAGCAGATGGCATTTACAATGCTTTAAGGAAATATGGGTTACTAAAATAATAGTAAGCGGGCGCAGTTCATATTTTTGCACCCGCATGCTTTACTCAACTTCTTTCGCGTTATCTGGTATGGTAAAGGGATTTTGTTTATTAATATGATCATAAAACATAATTCCGTTTAAATGATCAATCTCATGTTGAAACACGATTGCTGCATAATCTTTTAATCGTAATTTTATTGGCTCTCCGTTAAGGGTAAAGGCTTTAATTGTAATCCGTGAATATCTAGGTACATACCCTTCAACTTCTCGATCAACAGACAGGCAGCCCTCTCCTCCGGCTAAATAAGCCATTTCGACAGAATGACTAACGATTTTTGGATTTATTAATTGATAGCTATAGACGGTATCTTTCGCGTCTGTAAAGTGTACGGCTATCATACGCTTGCTAATACCAAGCTGTGGCGCAGCTAACCCAACACCTGACCTTAAGTTGTATTTTTCAGCGAGCATTTCATCTTGACTGTTCACTAAAAATTCCATCATTTCGATTAATGTATCTCTATCTTCTTGTGAAGGAGGAACCGATATTTCCTCTGCCTTTGTTCGTAATGCGGGATGACCCTCTCGTACAATGTCCTTCATTACTATCATATTTATCACCTCAAAATTAAATCTGTTCATATTTAATTATATTAACATATATATTGAATTTTCTTCATAAATTAGTATTGTACAAGCATTAAGAGACAAATGTTTTTAACGAAAGTTTAATTTTGGTATACTGGCTACATGTAAAAAGGACTTTATTTAATGAAGGAGGCACCTCCGTGCTAAAAGTAAGAATATATATTGGTATCGCTCTTGTTAGTTTAATTATTCTGCTACCTGCCTGTGGGCAAAAAAATACAGTAGATAAAATATACAACCATCTAGAAGAAACGGTACAACTCGAAAAGGGATTTGAAGATCAACAAAGTCATATTACGAATCTGGAAGAAAAAGAAAAAGAGTTGTACAATGAAATAATTGAGCTCGGCATGCAAGACTTTGAAAAAATTGTTAACTTATCTAATGAAGCAATTGACACAATTAATAAAAGAAGTGAAAAAATTGATCTTGAAAAAGAAAGCATAGAGGCATCAGAGGAAGAGTTTCGCAAGGTTGAAAAGTTACTAAGTAAGCTTGAGGACGAAGAAGCTAAGAAAAAGGCGCAAGAAATGTATGATGTCATGTTGCAGAGGTATAATGCTTACGATAAAATTCATCGTGCATACAAAACCTCTTTAGACCTTGAGAAGGAATTATACACGATGCTTCAAAAAGAAGATGTAGAACAAGATGCATTAATCTCACAAATTACACGAATTAATGAAAGTTATAAAAATGTCCTTGAAGCGAATAAGCAATTTAATGAGCAGACGGTACTTTATAATAATTTAAAGAAAGAATTTTACGTACTGGTTGATGTTGAAGTTGAATTTGAAGGACATTCGAATTTAGAGAATTAGCGTGTGTTGAATTAAAAAAATAGTACATATTAAGAGCTGAATGGTAAACATTTAGTTCTTTTATTTTTATGCAAAAAAATAGTTAGTATTAATACAGGAGTTATTAATGATTGTAACAGATTGTTTCCAAATGTAATTTCTAACGGTATTCGTAGTAGTTATTTATTGGATTATCAATAAAAACAAACAAAGGGATTGACCTTTTATATGTAAATGAGCTAAACTCTAACTAGGCAAAATATTGTACTATTATTATTCAACATTTCTATGTAACAGATTGATGCTATGATTAAAGTTGCATTCAATCGGGTACAAGAAGTGAAAAGTAATAATTACATGAATACGTTTGTTAGATTAAGTTAAATATGCTCCGCACCGTCAAGCTAACGTAACGTGGCATTGTTATACAGACAACTAATTTAAAGCGCAGGAAAAAATAAGAGTTTAAATTGAAAGGAAGAGGTGGCCATTTTGAAACATGTACTTGAAAATGTGGAAAATCAGTTTGAAATGTTCCAAGTTTTGAATGAAGATGGAGAGATAGTTAATAAAGAAGATATGCCCGACCTATCCGATGGGGAATTAAAAGAGCTAATGCGCCGGATGGTGTATACGAGAGTGCTTGACCAGCGTTCGATCGCCTTAAATCGTCAAGGCCGACTAGGTTTTTACGCTCCTACAGCTGGGCAAGAAGCGTCGCAAATTGCAAGCCAATTTGCATTAGAGAAAGATGATTTTATTTTACCAGGATACCGTGACGTACCACAATTAATATGGCATGGTCTTCCTTTATATCAGGCGTTTTTATTTTCAAAAGGACATTATCACGGAAATCAAATGCCTGAAGGAGTTAATGCGTTAAGTCCACAAATTATTATCGGAGCACAATATGTGCAGGCGGCCGGTGTTGCACTTGGTATGAAGCTTAGAAAGAAAAAAGCAGTTGCTGTTACGTATACAGGGGATGGTGGAACTTCTCAAGGAGATTTCTATGAAGGGATTAACTTCGCAGGAGCATATAACGCACCAGCTATCTTTTTTGTTCAGAATAACTTTTTTGCGATTTCTGTTCCAGTTGAGAAGCAGACGAAAGCAAAAACGTTAGCACAAAAAGCAGTTGCTGCAGGTATAGAAGGGTTTCAAGTAGACGGTATGGATCCGCTGGCGATGTATGCAATTACAAAGCATGCGCGTGACCGTGCAATTGCTGGAGAAGGACCTGCTCTAATTGAAGCAATTACTTATCGCTATGGCCCGCATACGATGGCTGGTGACGATCCAACTCGTTACCGTACAAAAGAACTTGATACAGAATGGGAAAAGAAAGATCCACTCGTTCGTTTCCGTACTTATTTAGAAAAGAAAAAGCTTTGGTCAAAAGAAGACGAAGATAAAGTAATTGAAGAAGCGAAAGAGGATATTAAAGAAGCGATTAAAAAAGCAGACGGCTACCCAAAACAAAAGGTAACTGAACTTATAGGACATATGTTCGAAGAGCTTCCGTATAATCTTCAGGAGCAAATGAAGGAATATAAAGAAAAGGAGTCGAAGTAAATCATGGCACAAATGACAATGATTCAAGCAATAACAGATGCAATGCGTACGGAGTTAAAAAATGACGAAAATGTGCTTGTTTTCGGCGAAGACGTAGGACAAAATGGCGGTGTATTCCGAGCTACTGAAGGATTACAGGATGAATTTGGAGAAGATCGTGTATTTGACACGCCTTTAGCGGAATCAGCAATAGGTGGCCTTTCGATTGGTCTTGCATTGCAAGGCTTTCGACCGGTACCAGAAATTCAATTTTTTGGATTTTTATATGAGGTAATGGACTCTATTAGTGGGCAAATGGCGCGTATGCGTTATCGTACAGGTGGAACACATACTTCACCAATAACGGTTCGTTCGCCTTTTGGTGGCGGTGTACAAACCCCAGAACTTCATGCAGACTCACTTGAAGGCTTGATTGCCCAGCAACCAGGGATAAAAGTTGTAATCCCATCAACACCTTATGATGCAAAAGGATTGTTAATAGCGTCTATCCGCGACAATGATCCTGTCGTGTTTTTAGAACATATGAAGCTGTATCGTTCATTCCGTGGTGAGGTTCCGGCAGAATCGTATACGATTGAGCTTGGTAAAGCAGATGTTAAGCGAGAAGGTAAAGATGTAACTTTAATAGCCTACGGTGCAATGGTTCATGCTTGTTTAAAGGCAGCCGAGGAGCTTGAAAAACAAAATATTGAAGCAGAAGTTATTGACCTTCGTACAGTTTGGCCACTAGATATAGAAACGATCATTAAATCAGTAGAAAAAACGAATCGCGTTGTTGTTGTTCAAGAAGCGCAGCGTCAAGCAGGTATTGCATCGACAGTCGTTGCTGAAATTCAAGAACGTGCGATATTACACCTTGAAGCTCCAGTACTCCGTGTAGCTGCTCCTGATACGGTATATTCGTTTGCGGCTGCAGAAGAAGTATGGCTTCCGAATCATAAAGATATTATCGAAAAGGTAGAAAAAGTCATTAATTTTTAATTTTAGAAAGATAGGAGGTATTTAGTATGGCATTTGAATTTAAATTACCTGATATTGGTGAAGGAATTCACGAAGGTGAAATTGTAAAGTGGTTTATTAAAGAAGGCGATGAAATAAAAGAAGACGACCCTTTATGTGAAGTACAAAATGACAAAGCAGTTGTTGAAATCCCATCCCCAGTAGATGGAACAATTGAAACAATTCACGTAGACGAAGGAACAGTAGCAGTCGTAGGCGATGTGCTCGTCTCAATCGATGCGGAAGGGTATGAGTCTGAAGCTTCAACTACAGCTGAGACTCAAGAAGAGGATAACGATTCGTCTACAGTTGAATCGGATTCTAAAAATGAAAAAGAAGAAACGAAAGATGCAAATGAAAGCGAGTCGACTAACGAGCGTGTCATTGCTATGCCATCCGTTAGAAAGTATGCCCGTGATCATGATGTATCAATTCAATCGGTTTCTGGTACGGGTAAAAATGGTAGAATATTAAAAGAAGATATTGACCGTTACTTAAATGGAGACGAACAAACAGAAACGACAGATACAGCATCAGCAGAAGATACAGAACAAGAGACAAAATCGACTACTACACAAGTGCCAAAAGGTGACTATCCAGAAACACGCGAAAAAATGAGCGGTATAAGAAAAGCAATTGCAAAAGCGATGGTAAACTCAAAAACAAAAGCACCACACGTAACATTAATGGACGATGTAGATGTAACAGCACTTGTTGCCCATCGGAAGCAATTTAAAGAAGTAGCTCTTGAGCAAGACATTAAGTTAACGTATTTGCCGTATGTCGTTAAAGCGCTAGTTTCTGCTTCGAAAAAATATCCAATTATGAATGCAGCAATTGATGATGAAACAAATGAAATCGTGCATAAACATTACTACAATGTTGGTATTGCTGCTGACACGGATAAGGGATTGCTTGTGCCTGTAGTTAAAGATGCTGATCGCAAATCCATTTTTGAAATTTCCAAAGAGATTAATGAGTTGGCAGATAAAGCTCGGAGTGGTACACTAACAACTGAAGAGATGAGCGGAGCTTCAAATACAATTACAAACATTGGTTCCGCTGGGGGACAGTGGTTTACACCTGTGCTTAATTATCCAGAAGCCGCTATACTTGGTATTGGTCGAATCGCAGATAAACCAGTTGTGCGTAATGGTGAAATTGTAGTTGCTCCAGTTTTGGCTTTATCGTTAAGCTTTGATCACCGAATTGTAGATGGTGCTACAGCGCAATTGGCGCTCAACCAAATTAAAAGATTATTGAATGATCCACAATTAATCATGATGGAGGCGTAAGGCATGGTAGTAGGAGATTTTCCAATTGAAGTAGACACTTTAGTCGTTGGTGCAGGACCAGGTGGATATGTTGCAGCAATTAGAGCTGCACAACTCGGCCAAAAAGTTACAATTGTTGATAAAGGAGCTCTAGGAGGAACGTGCTTAAATGTAGGCTGTATTCCTTCTAAAGCATTGATTCAAGCAGGTCACTTGGCTGACAATGCACATGGTAATGAAGAGCTCGGTATTACAACTGAAAATGTAACGGTAGACTTTTCTAAAGTCCAAGAATGGAAAGGGAAAGTTGTGAATCGTTTAACCTCTGGCGTAGAGAGTTTGTTAAAAGGAAATAAAGTAGATATCGTTAAAGGCGAAGTATACTTTGTTGATAACAAGCATGCAAAAGTGATGGACGAAAAGAATTCACAAACATATACGTTTAATAACTGTATTATTGCTACTGGATCTTCACCGATTGAAATTCCTAGCTTTCCATTTTCCGATCGTGTGCTAGACTCTACTGGGGGATTGAATTTAAATGAAATTCCTGGGAAGTTAGTCGTAATTGGTGGCGGATATATTGGTACAGAGTTAGGCTCGGCGTATGCAAACTTTGGTACAAAGGTTACAATTCTTGAAGGTGAAAAAGATATCCTTGGTACATTTGAAAAGCAAATGACTCAAATTGTTAAAAAGCGTTTGAAGAAAAAAGACGTTGACATTATTACAGAAGCAATGGCAAAAGGTGTTGAAGAAACAAAAGATGGCGTTAAAGTTACGTATGAATCCAATGGTAAAGAAGAAGTTATTGATGCGGATTATGTACTCGTAACTGTTGGAAGACGCCCGAACACAGCAGAAATCGGTTTGGATCAGGTTGGGATTGAAGTCGATGATAAAGGTCTAATTAAAATCGATAAACAATGTCGTACTAATATTGATAACATTTATGCAATTGGTGATGTTGTTAAAGGCCTTCCATTGGCTCATAAAGCATCCTATGAAGGAAAGGTTGCTGCAGAGGCAATTAGTGGACAAAAATCTGAAATCGATTATCTAGGTATGCCGGCTGTCGTATTTTCTGATCCAGAAATGGCGTCTGTCGGGTATACAGAAAAAGAAGCAAAAGATGCTGGCTACAGCATAAAAGCATCAAAGTTCCCGTTTGCAGCAAACGGACGGGCATTATCATTAAATGATAGCGATGGTTTCTTGAAGCTAATTACGAGAGAAGAAGATGGATTAGTAATTGGTGCGCAAATTGTTGGACCTAATGCAAGTGATATGATCGCTGAAATAGGACTAGCAATTGAAGCAGGTATGACTGCAGAAGACATTGCATTAACAGTTCATGCACACCCTACTCTAGGTGAAATAACAATGGAAGCTGCAGAAGTAGCTTTAGGAACACCAATTCATATGCTATAATAAATAAAATATAAAAGAGGGCTGTATTAAACACAGCTCTCTTTTATTTGTTGTTTATTTCGGTCTGCTTGCTCTGAAATAGATGAGAAGAAATGCAACGAGAAAACATTATACACGAAGGGGAATGACATGAAACGACAATTATTAACTCTATTTATACCTTTTTTATTAATTGCTTGTAGCGAACAACAATCTACGGAACAACAAAATGAAAAAACGAACCCGAATCAACAACTGCCTTCAGGGGAAAAGGAACTAAGAGAGGAAAAAGTAGATAAAGTACCTGAAGTAGAAACAGAAGAACAAGAAGCGCAGCAAGCAGATGAAAAAGTGAATCAAAATGAAGACAATCAACCAAAATATAAAATAAATACTACTACATGGTTTATTCAACCATTAGATGAGAAAACAAACGAACAGGTTGTCTTACTTACAATCGATGATGCTCCAAATACGTATGCTTTGGAAATGGCCAAAACTTTGAAAAAACTAGAAGCGCAAGCAATAT
Organism: Virgibacillus sp. W0430; assembly: GCF_051846935.1. Taxonomy (NCBI): domain Bacteria; kingdom Bacillati; phylum Bacillota; class Bacilli; order Caryophanales; family Bacillaceae; genus Virgibacillus; species Virgibacillus sp. W0430. The sequence goes on along the minus strand of NZ_JBPYCS010000004.1, from coordinate 130,245 downwards.
TTTTTGTAAATGGGCATTTTTTAGAAACAGATGAAGAAAAAGAGATATTAAAAGAGATTCATAATATGGGGTTTGCAATTGGCAATCATACTTATAGTCACGAAAAGCTTCCAAATTTATCGGAAGCAAAACAGCGTGAAGAAATAATTCATGTAAGCGATATGGTGGAATCAATTATTGGTGAGCGTCCAAAATACTTTCGAGCTCCGTTTGGGCTAAATACCGATTACTCTGAGCAATTAGCAAACGAAGAGGACATGCTCCTGATGAATTGGTCTTATGGATACGACTGGGATAAAAAGTATATGACACGGGAAGCAATTGCCGACATAATGGTCAATGCACCTGAGTTAGCTAACGGAGCAAATTTGTTAATGCACGATCGGAAATGGACAGCCGAAGCGTTAGAAAGTATTGTAAAAGGATTGAGAGATAAAGGGTATGAAATAATTGACCCGGCACTTATTCAAACCGAGTAAATTGTTAATGTGTTATGATATTTAGCTATTGACCTCCTTAATGTGACATACTATAATATGATTAGAGTATACGATATGAGATAAGGAGATGGGTTTGATGGGTACAATTATTTGCCAAGATTGCCAACAGATCATTGATCATTATGATTATGAGAAAGTAACAACCCTCTATGGAACTTGTTCAAATTGCTCGTATGAAAAAGAGGCCGTTTAAATTAAATACAATGAAGTGTAGAGGAGCTGTACTTTTTACAGCTTCTTTTTAATTTACTTCAATGTGAACTTCTAAGAAAATAAAGCTCTATACTTTCATCCGGCTATAATTTCGTACCCTCCAATCACTTGTATTAGGTATCACTCTTTATCTTTCACAAGCTAATTCGAAATCCCTATTTAACAAAGTTATTTCATTAAAAGCTTATGCTTATTATGCTTGCATCCATTGTTCACAATGTATAGTGTATTAATTAGATATAATTTATTTGTTAAGGGGGCAAATTATTATGGAATGGAAAACGAGAGTAACGGAAACTTTTGGAATTAACTATCCGATTGTCCAAGGCGGACTTGCTCATTTAGCTTACGCCGACTTAGCCGCCGCTGTATCGAACGCCGGTGGGTTAGGTCAAGTAACAGCGATGAGTTTACCGAATCCCGAACGGTTGCGTGAAGAAATACGGCGAGTGAAATCACTAACATCAAAGCCATTTGGTGTAAACTTTGCAATCGGACAACAGCGTCGGCCTTTTGAGCAGATGGTACATGTTGCAATTGAAGAAAAAGTACCTGCTATTTCGGTGACAGGTGGCAATCCTAAAAGTGTATTGGATATGGTAAAGGGACACGGAATTAAAACGCTCGTACTTGTTGCTGCAAGAAGACAAGCTGAAAAAGCAGAGCAGCTTGGAGCGGATGCTGTAATGGTCGTAGGACAAGAAGGCGGTGGACATATAGGGCGTAGTGATACAGGTACATTCGTACTGACTCCACAAGTGTCTGATTATGTATCAATTCCAGTATTGGCTTCGGGTGGCATTGTTGATGGCCGAGGGTTAATGGCAGCACTTGCCCTTGGAGCCGATGGCATTGAAATGGGGACTAGGTTTATTGCAACAAAAGAATGTGTCACAGCACATCCAGTATATAAGCAAGCCATAATTGATGCCGACGAAAATGCTACAACCGTTATTAAAAAATCAATCGGTGCACCAGCTCGTGCGTTGAAAGGGAGATGGACAGAACAGATTTTAGAAATTGAAGCGGATAAGAACGGATACGAATCGCTTAAAGATTATATTAGTGGTGAAGCAAATAAACGGTTTATTCATGATGGGAAGGAAACAGAAGGGTTTGGTTGGGCAGGACAAGGTGCAGCAAGAATCCATGATATTCCAACCGTTGAGCAGCTAATGAAATCAATTATAAATGAAGCAGAATTAATAAGAAAGAAATGGTGCATAAGTTAATTTGGTGTTTATTAGATGTGATATCCATGTTTCACTTGTTGAGCACCTAAAAATAAAGCTCACTGTTGCTTTTGTGCAGCGGTGAGCTTTATTTTAGTTCGTTTTACAATTTCATTTAAGTAAACGCGAGTCGATAGATAGGTAATAATTGGTCATATACGCGTTCTACTTCTTTTATAAAGGCATCACCATCTTTTAAAAGATTGTCATGCGCCTCGTATTGCTTACCGATCAGAAACTCCGATTTTTTTATCGTTTTAAATCGTTCTATTCCTACCGCTAGCACTTTTTTATCCACTGCTTGAGCATCTTTTTTCATGTGATCCATGGAAAGAACAAAATCATTCGGAATCCGTTCAAAGATCTCCTGCTCATGCTCGCTAAAAACGTCAGCAATCTCAACTTTGTTTGGCAATTCATATATAAAAGCAAGCCATAGAAATACTCGATCATCCCATAGACCTACTTGAAAGTGTGGGTGTTTTTTATACCCTCGTTTGTTATGGCTAAAAGCTACCCAAGTATCATTTGGTGGATTCTTTGTTCTGCGAGCATGACGGGCAATATGCACGTACATTTCTTGATTTAGTTTCTCGGTAAGGAAACGAACGAGCTGTCCTCCTATTATCTCAAACTTTGGTTGGATCCGTTGTTGTATAGCTTCCATTCTTTGTTCAAGCCCTTCAATTTCAAATGTATTGAAGTCACTTTTTATAAAACCATTAAAACTCATTATTTCAATCACCACTTTACTCGTTCATTTTGTCGTTGACATGGAAAATCATTTGCTAACGCTTAAGCTATCATTTCTAATCGTATGAAGTCAAGCTATATAGGGTCATTGTAAACAATGTTTTATGTTTAAATTCTATTAATTGTGGGGAATATTAAAATATACGATCCAGTGAAAATGCTTGAACATATTAAGAATTACTTCATATATATAAAAAAACCATTAAAAGGTGTGAGTCGTGTGAAATATGTGATGGAAGCACTTAGGCGGAAGGAAGAGCAGGAACGGTTACCAGTAATTAGAATGGAAATTGACTATGAGTTAGCTACACTATATGATGCGATGCAGGAAAGAGACACCGTACAGATCATTAAATCAAAAGAACGATTGCGACAATTGCGGCTGCAAAAAGTAAAAATAGAAAGTGATTTATAAATTTAAACGGCTTCCATATGTATTCATTGGATAAAATCAATACATATGAAAGCCGTTTTTTATGTGATGGTAAAATTGTTTCATTAATTTTTATAAAATGTGACGTTCTTCTCTTACTTTGCTACAATTTAAAGTAGAAAGGAGCAGATGCATGAAGCAAAATAGAAATGAGCAATTATATCATCAGGCTAAATCATGGATATTAGAGGCTGGTAATCGGATTAAAGAAAATATGAATAAACGCCTCATTATTAATTGGAAATCGAACCCAAATGATTTAGTAACGGAGTTGGACAAAGAAACAGAACAATATTTTGCAGAACAGATTAAGAAAGTGTTCCCAGATCACAAGTTAATTGGTGAAGAAGGGTATGGGGATAACATCACAACACTTGATGGTACCGTGTGGATCATTGACCCTATAGATGGGACGATGAATTTCGTTCATCAAAAGAGAAATTTTGCAATTTCTATTGGGATATATAAAGAAGGTATCGGAGAGATTGGTCTTATATATGATGTTATGGAAGATGTACTTTATAGTGCAATCCGAAACAGAGGCGCATATAAAAATGAAGTAAAATTGCCGTTATTAAACAATAATAGTACATTGGAAACGTCCATACTTGCATTCAATCATACGTGGCTAAGCCCGAATCGACTGGTGGAAGAAAAAGCGATGCAGCAACTTGTTAAAAGAGTGAGAGGGACACGAACATACGGTTCAGCTGCCCTTGAGTTTGCATTTGTTGCCGAAGGAATTATTGACGGTTATATTACAATGGGACTTCAACCATGGGATTTTGCAGCGGGTATAATTATTGTGAATGAAGTAGGTGGAGTTACTACCAATATTGACGGGGAACCGCTAAATTTGTTGACAAGGAACGCTGTCTTTACAGGCAATAAACAAATACATAATCGGATTATACATGATTATCTGCTAATTGGAAGAAAGTGACGGACCGTAATGTCACTTTCTTCGTTTTAAGACTAGCCCATATCCCATTAGTACAAATCCGAGTAATAAAAACAAAGCAACAAGCCAACCATTACGAAGCGCAATAGAAAAGCCTGCGATTACAAACATAAGTATAACTAGAATAGCTAATAACAGCATAGGGACATTTATTTTACCCATGAAATCACCTCAAATTTATTCCACTCCATAGTATATATCATTTAGTTCGTATATACAAAATACAATAACTAGCATGTATTAAAAAGATTTAGTATGATAGAGGGTGGGTAAATGAACAAAGATGGAGGAAGCTATGGACACAAACTTTAACATTATATTTGAATATATCGTTACGAACTATGGAACAAATAATATTTTTTGGATTTTTTATATTATAAATTTAATACTTGCAATAATTGCTTATGAGCTTGGGTTCGCGCGGAAGTTACCTTTAATTAAAACGCTAGTTGTTTATGTAATGCTTGCTGTTGGAAACTACATAATAACTATTTTTAGCTTGCTTCAATATCCAATAACAGAAACGTTAATTGTAATTTCACTCGTATTGGGTGTTTATCGCTTTCGATTGTATAGGCAACGCAAAAGTAAAACAAAATAGAAAGCAGCTCTCTGTCTGATGATTAGAGAGCTGCTTTCTTATGGCGTGTTAAAAAATTAAAGATAATCATTCGTATCTTTTTTTTCCTTAAATAGGTGAAAATTACCTGATTTGTGCCGCTTCTTTGTATTTTTAGCAATTCGTTCATTACATGGCGTACATAAATACATATTCAGCTTGCGGTTTCGTAATCGCTTTGCTTGCAATGCATCATCATCAATATCTTCTATTTGGTCACAAAGTACACACTTCACTTGCATCTGTTTCACCTCAACAAAATCTGTCTGTTTCATACTACCATAACTTAAATTTTAAAAGAAGCAAAATTGTACGTTTCAATTTCGTTCGTATGGGTAATATAAAGTAAAAAGAGGAAAGGATGACTTAGAAAAAATGAAAAAGCGATATATTGCATCAATTGGAGCTGCCGGGGCAAGCGTTGCTGCTGGATTATGGCTTAAAAATAAACAGAAAAAAAGTGAAAAATCAACATTAGAGCAGGCAGGTGTGCCTGATCAAATGGAGCACAACAGCTTAGATCAATTAGAAAATGCTAAAATGGTATCTGAGGGCTCTCAATATGGCGTACAATATTATAATGAAGCTAAAACTGAGGAAGAGAATTTAGATAGTATTCACTGATACAATTTAAAATGGAATGACGTATATCTATAAATAAAAAACATACGATTTATTGCTGGTGCATAATACACACGCTGGAACTAGGTCATTTTTTGTTCGGAATATTGTGAGGTCTTTTATTGACACACATTGGCATATATATATCGCGCATATCGCGCGAAAAATGACTTTATTCCCCTCTAAATAATTTAAAGGACATTTTAGAGAGAGCCGTGTTCGTTTTGCACTAGCTTTTTTTAATAAGTTATTTATTTGAGTCGATTTCATAATTGCCCTTTTTAAAACATCATAAAAGAATAGAATTATAAAGTGGATTTTCTGCTGTTGCTATGCAACCAGTGGGAATGTGAACGCGAATAAGACCCCATATTGCGTAGCAGAGACCGCTCAAGGACTGTTGTTTTTTTCTGCAAAGTCTTTCCACTAACAAAAACAAGAGGCCTTTAATGCTTTAGTACTAAACACATAAAGTTAGACTAGATTTTAAACAGCTAATTGACTGGTTTGTATCTGGTATTTAACCGGACTCATATTAGTCAATTTTATTTTTCCTCTTATGACTATACTAGTACATATATTTATCAATAGGACGTTGTAGATTAACAAATGATTCGCATATGATTATTTCATTCTTAAATAGCATGATTCGAAGATCCTGGTGAAGTGTAGCGAGGGAAGCGGATGAGGCCATGCCGGTGAAACGCGTCTTCCTGCAGTGAAAGATAACGGAGTTATAAAGTCTGTATAACACGAAAATGAATCAGAATAAATAGGCTAAGATTAATGCCTAAATATACTATACGAGGAGGGGAAAGTTGAATATTTATACATAAATATTAATTTTTATAAAAAAATATACAAAAAAGCCTTTATTGTATTATCAATTTGTTTTAAAATATAAGATGATCAATAAATGGATGGTAGTTATTAGAGCAAAGCATATTTGTAGAAAACCTTGAAATATGTGAAGCACTATATTAAGGGAGGTACACTATGAGGAAGTTAGTTATCGTTGCAATCGGCGGCAATGCACTAGTAAAGGATAATAATCATCAATCCGTACAAGACCAATATGAGAAGGTATGTGAGACGGTTACGCAAATTGCCGATATGGTAGAAGAAGGGTATGAAGTAGTCGTTACACATGGAAATGGTCCACAAGTAGGCTTTGGATTGCGACGATCTGAAATTGCCAATGAAGTGAAAGGTATGGCAAATGTACCTCTTGTAAACTGTGTGGCTGATACACAAGGCGGTATTGGTTATCAAATTCAGCAAGCCCTTGGAAATGAATTTGTGAAAAGAGGAATAAACAAACAGGTTGCGAGTATTATTACGCAAGTTGAAGTTAACCCAGATGATCCGAAATTTAAACAACCGAGTAAGCCGATCGGTTCTTTTTATACCGAGCAGCAGACGAATGAATTATTAAAAAAACATCCGGATTGGACAGTTATTGAAGACTCGGGCCGTGGTTACCGCCGGGTTGTCCCTTCGCCAATGCCTGTAAATATCGTTGAAAAGGATGCAATTAAAACTCTAATAAAATCAGGATATGTAGTTATTGCTGCTGGTGGTGGAGGGATTCCGGTAGTGAAAACAAATAGCAATACATACTCCGGCGTGGATGCTGTAATTGACAAGGATTTTGCAACAAGCTTGTTAGCAGAACAAATTGGTGCAGAAATATTAATTATTACAACAGGCGTCCCACAAGTATATATTAATTTTGGTAAAGAGAATCAAGAGGCATTGAAGTTAATTACTGTACAGGAAGCAAAAAAGCATATGGAGGATGGGCAATTTCCTGATGGAAGTATGCTGCCGAAAATAAAAGCGAGCTTACAATTTTTAGAGCATAATGGTTCAAATGTAATTATAACGAATCCAGAAAGCTTAAAAGAAGCAATGCACATGCAAACAGGAACACATATTGTTAAATAAAACTTCCAGCAGCATAAAAAATCTACTGTAAATAATGTACATGATGTATTTCGCTCTTTATACTGAAGAGAGCATACACTAATGCTACTGCGCTGTAAAAAAACATGTGTATACGCTCGTACACAAGTGGTTTTTAGTTGGTATTACAGTTGTAAGCTAATGAACAATTGGGAGAATTAATGTTCTCCCGATTGTTCTTTCTGAATATCTTGAAGTTTTTCTTCCTCTTTGTCAGAAATATTTTCTTTGTTTTGATCCGGTTCTTCAGGCAAATCTTCATTTATAGGCAAATCAGGCATATATCGTGCAATAATAGCTGCTAATTCATCAACAACTCCCTGTACTGGATAGCCTTGTTGAATTTTATCGCCCATTCCTCGAATTCTCGCCATTATATCGCCATCCGCTATAACAACGGCGGTTTTACCGTATGGATCCTCTTGAAGTGCTTCTGTAACTGTATATTTAATCGTACCAACACGCTGACGATCAATATCTTCTGCGACATCGATACCGACAACAGCATATGGACCTGCTACCACTGCAGCTGCATCTTGTACATGGGGAACATTACTAGCAACTCGTGCTAGGTGAACAGCAATTTGTTCATTATTAAAATCTTTCTTTTCATCGGGGTGGGAATTTTTCACTTCAATAAATCGGTCATCTGTATTTGGTTGTTGTAACGTGTTGTCCTCCTGTTTTTGCTGACATCCAGTAAACAGAATAAAAATAATAATTAAAATAAGCGTGTTATATCGATACATTTAATTTTCCTCCTAAACATCCGTAAAAGATACCATTTTTTCACTTCTGTTTATTTTGAGTTAAATGTGTCAAATTATACAAAAAGAGATTAGACATTTTGTGATTATACCTTATTTGCTTAATGTGCGAATGTTTCTTTACACAGAGAGGAGTTGAGTAATAATTAGGTTTTCCGCAAAAAAAAATCGCTCCTCGGCTGAGGAACGGTCTTTATTTCAAGAAAGTGTATAATGGTTTGGTAGTATGATATATAGCTACGCAATTGTAATTGTATGAATACCCTTAATAGGACAATCTTTATTAGAACCATCTTTATAGTAAAAATGCACAGGACCGTTGTCTTTTACAGGCTTTCCGTTAATTGCAAATAATAAATAACCTGTCTGTAATGCTTCGAGCGTAACAACCGTTTCGCCTCCTGCATGGTGTAGTATAGCTTCTGTGGCATCTGATTGTATTTCGGTATGCTCAACAAAATCATTAATTGGCATAACATATGTATTTACTAGAATTTTTTCACGTTCAAATTTAGTGATGCTTTTATTTACAGGTGGTTTTACTTTTTGTTGATATACCTCTTGATTCCATCTTTGTGCAGCCTTTTCTAACGTATCCTCATCATTCGTTCCTTGAGCATTTTCTGTAAAAGCATCTTCAAAAACGATTTTTCGATCGTCAAAAATCCATACGGAAGGATCAAGAGTTATTGAGTAGGAAACCTTTCCTTTTATCGGTATTATCATTTTATCACCCTTCTTAAATTGTCTTTATTAAGAATATCAAAGATTGATTGTTTTTTCACGATTAAAACCAAATAACAAAAAATAAATAAGTGTAAAGCGTCTGAAGGAGAGCATATGAACTATTTATTGTGCTGTAGTTTGTTCAGTAGGAGTTGTACTTTACGCCACCTTTTTCTTTTCTCAAGCATTGCTTCGTTATTACTTTCCAATGGGCGGAAGCTAGAAATACTGACTCCTTTTACTTTGAGTTTTTCACGTATTTATAATAATCTTCAACAGCCTTCGCATCGTAAGGTATTTGAGAGATTAAGCACCTAAACGCTCTTCCTTTCTTTCATCTATATTCCCCATATTAGCTAATGTAATAAACGAAAATCCAGTTGAAAAATTTAATAATCGAAACTCCATTCAGACAGGTACATAGAAAAAGGAAAAAATCTTTTAAATTAGTTGCGGCATTGCCCATAGAAAGCGAGTATATATCAAGGGCGGTACCCAAACCAATAGTAAAAAGAAATTGAAAAAACGATACAAAAAGGGTGTTTTAAAAGATAACAAGATCCATTGAAAATTACAAGAATCAATCAGGAAATAAATATTATTTGCAATTTGAACTGTATAACGATAATATAAAAGAAGTAAGTAAAATGCTGAATAGACACTACGCCTTTAGGCGATGAGATAGGTTTTGAGGGAGGGGGATATAGTTGATATCAGAGGTGATGACAACCCATCGAGAAAAAGCCTATGCCCTTCTTAAGGCTGATGCTGATAAAATATTGCGGCTGATTGAAGTACAGATGGAAAACTTAATGATGCCACAATGCCCACTATATGAAGAAGTACTGGACACACAAATGTTTGGTCTTTCAAGGGAGATTGACTTTGCTGTTCGATTAGATTTAGTTAGTGAAGCGGAAGGTAAAAAGCTACTTGAGAATCTTGAGCGTAAGCTGAATATATTGCATGAAGCAGCACAGAAGTCTTTATAATACGTTTCAGAGCTTCAGCATTGCGTGTGAGAGAGTGCTTAATTCATGCGAACACGCGCTAAAACTTTGCCGGCATGCGAAATGGCAAGGTTTTTTATTTTAATTTCCTGTAAATTAGCCTACTATACTCCTTGAAAAATATAAATAAGACATACTGCTATACCAATTATTCGAAATAGTGTGTCAAAAAGAATTAAACGATCCATACCATTACCTAGTTGTAATAAATTTTAATAGATGCTGAGGGGAAGACGATGATACGGTTTTTAAAGCATTACGATTTTACGTTACTTATTACACCTTTGATCCTAGCTGCCTTTGGAATTGTAATGATTTATAGTGCGAGCATGGTCTCCGCAGTAGTTGACGGATTAGAAGGCACACATTTTTTAGTTAAGCAATTGCAATGGTTTTTTGTAGGGCTTTTTTGTTTTATTTTTTTCAGTATCGTTCCGTACCAAAAATATCAATTCGTCATTCAACAAATTATATTTATATGTCTTGGTCTGCTTGTAGGCGTTCTTTTATTTGGTGAGAACATTAACAATTCGAAATCGTGGTTTGTTACTCCATTTTTTAGTTTGCAGCCGGCAGAATTTGTTAAGCTCGGATTAATTATTTATCTTGCGTCTGTATACTCTAAGAAGCAAGCATACATAAATGAGTTTTATCGAGGTGTTTTACCGCCACTTATTATTATGGTCATTATTCTTGCTCTCATTGTAGCACAACCAGATATTGGAACAGCAGCAATTATATTTTTAATTGCGAGCTCGGTTATATTCAGTTCAGGAATAAAGTATAAGCATTTGTTTTTATTAATTGCTATTGGGGTTATCTTACTCGCATTTACGATTCCGAATATGGTTACCGATGTTAGAATTGCTCGGTTTACAGGGGCATACAAACCGTTTGAAACACCGGATTCCGATGGGTACCATTTGATTCAATCTTATTTAGCCATTGGCGTAGGCGGTCTTACAGGAGAAGGATTAGGACAAAGCGTGCAAAAGCTAGGCTATTTATGGGGCGCACACACGGATTTTATAATGGCAATTATCGCGGAAGAATTGGGGTTTGTTGGAGTAGTTATTGTTATCGGACTTCTTATTACAATAGTACTACGAGGAATTTTTATTGCTCGCAAATGCGAGGACAGCTTTGGTGCTCTCCTTGCAATTGGAATTAGCTCAATGGTTGGTATTCAAGCATTTATAAATCTTGGATCAATTAGTGGCATATTGCCAATTACTGGTGTGCCATTACCATTTGTTAGCTACGGTGGGTCATCTTTGATTGTTTTAATGCTCTCAATGGGCATTTTAAATAATATAGCTAAGCAAGTAAAAAAGAAAGAGAGAGAACCCATTTCTGTTCAACCAGAACAAATGAGGGAAAGGAACGTATTTATGAATAGGAGAGGAAGCACATGGTAAAAGATACTAAAAAAATCGAAAAAGTATTAGTAGCAAATCGAGGAGAAATCGCCATCCGAATTTTCAGAGCCTGTACGGAATTAAATATGCGTACAGTAGCTATTTATTCTAAAGAAGATTCAGGTGCGCTTCATCGTTATAAAGCCGATGAATCTTACTTGATTGGTGAAAATAAAAATCCAATAGACGCTTATTTGGATATAGAGGGAATTATACAGCTTGCAAAACATGTAAACGTAGATGCAATTCATCCTGGCTATGGATTTTTGTCTGAAAATATAGCGTTTGCAAAACGATGTGAAGAAGAAGGAATCATTTTTATAGGACCAACGAGTGAACACTTAAGTATGTTTGGTGACAAAGTAAAAGCTCGAACACAAGCAATCAACGCAGGACTTCCAATTATACCAGGTTCAGATGGACCTGTATCCACATTAGATGAAATTCGTGATTTTGGTAATAAATTTGGCTATCCAATCATAATTAAAGCATCTCTTGGTGGCGGGGGCCGAGGTATGCGTATAGTCAAAAGTGATGACGAACTGTCCGAGGCATATGATCGTGCAAAGTCTGAAGCAAAATCTGCTTTCGGAAATGATGAAGTTTATGTTGAGAAATTTATTGAAAATCCTAAGCACATTGAAGTACAAATTATCGGTGATACGCATGGGAATCTTGTCCATCTTTATGAACGAGACTGCTCCGTACAACGAAGGCACCAAAAGGTTGTTGAAGTCGCACCGAGCTTATCATTGTCTAATGAGCTAAGAGATGAAATTTGTGATGCTGCAATTCAATTAATGAAAAATATAAATTATGTAAATGCAGGTACGGTTGAATTTTTAGTGACCGAGGATGAATTTTATTTTATAGAAGTAAATCCCCGCGTTCAAGTTGAGCATACAATTACTGAAATGATAACTGGCGTAGATATTGTACAAACGCAAATAAAGATAGCAGAAGGTAAACATTTACACGGTAAATCAATTGGTGTTCCTGAACAAAAGGATATTGCTGTAAGTGGATTTGCAATTCAGTCGCGGGTTACAACAGAAGATCCGTTGAACGATTTTATGCCGGATACAGGTCGAATTATGGTTTATCGGTCAGGAGGCGGTTTTGGAGTAAGACTTGATGCTGGAAATGGCTTTCAAGGTTCAGAAATTTCACCATACTACGACTCCTTGCTCGTTAAAGTATCCACATGGGCGTTAACTTTTGAGCAAGCTGCACAAAAAATGGTACGTAATTTGAAGGAGTTTCGTATTCGAGGTATAAAAACGAATATTCCTTTTTTAAAAAATGTAATACAGCATGAAAAATTTCTAACAGGTACGTATAATACGAGCTTTATTGATGAGACTCCGGAGCTATTTAAATTTCCGAAACATAGAGATCGCGGAACCAAGCTGTTAACTTATATTGGTGAGACAACAGTTAATGGGTATCCTGGAGTAGCAAAAAAGAAAAAGCCTGCATTTTCGACTTCACCGATTCCATCTATTATTACGGAAGAATCGATACAGTCAGGGACGAAGCAAATTCTTGATAGAGAGGGACCAGATGGTCTATCAAATTGGTTAAAGGATCAAAAAGAAGTGCTCTTAACAGACACAACTTTTCGTGATGCTCACCAATCTCTACTAGCGACACGTATACGGACAAAAGACCTACTGCAAATAGCAGAACCTACTGCACGTATGCTTCCGGAATTATTCTCTATGGAAATGTGGGGAGGAGCAACCTTTGATGTCGCATATCGCTTTTTAAGAGAGGATCCATGGGTTCGTTTAGCAAAGCTGCGCAAAAAGATGCCGAATATTTTGTTTCAAATGTTATTACGGGCAAGCAATGCAGTTGGATATAAGAACTATCCGGATAATTTAATTCATGAATTTGTAAAACAAAGTGCTGCAGAGGGAATTGATGTTTTTCGGATTTTTGACAGCTTAAACTGGTTAGATGGTATGGTACCTGCTATTCAAGCTGTAAGAGATAGCAATAAAATAGCTGAGGCATCGATTTGTTATACGGGTGACGTCCTGGATAAAACAGAAATGAAATATAACCTTACGTATTATGCTAACCTAGCTAAAGAATTAGAGCAGTCTGGTGCGCATATATTAGGAATTAAAGATATGGCAGGTTTATTAAAGCCGGAAGCAGCTTATCAGCTTGTTTCAACATTAAAAGAAGAAATAGATATTCCGATTCACTTACATACGCATGATACGAGTGGAAACGGAATCCATATGTATGCACGTGCAATTGAGGCAGGAGTAGATGTAGTCGATGTAGCATGTGGCCCAATGGCTGGTTCTACTTCACAACCAAGCGCCCAATCGTTAGCTTATGCACTTGAAGGAAATAATCGCCAACCACGAATAAATGTACAAGCATACGAGCAAATTTCACAATATTGGGAAGTAGTTCGTGCGTATTACGATGCGTTTGAGAGTGGGATGAAGGCACCGCATACAGAAGTGTATCATCATCAAATGCCAGGTGGTCAATATAGTAACTTACAGCAACAAGCAAAAGCAGTGGGGCTTGGGGATCGTTGGAATGAAGTAAAAACAATGTTCCGTACGGTTAACGATATGTTTGGTGATATTGTTAAAGTTACTCCTTCTTCAAAAATTGTTGGCGATATGGCCTTATTTATGGTACAAAACAATTTGACAGAAGAAGATATTTATGCGCGTGGGGATTCAATTGATTTTCCTGCTTCGGTTATTGAATTCTTTCAAGGACATATTGGACAACCGTATCAAGGCTTTCCTGAAAAATTACAAGAAATCATTCTTAAAGGAAAAGAAGCGATTACGGTTCGCCCTGGAGAATTATTGGAACCTATCGACTTTAATGATCTAAAGAAAGATCTGTCTCAAATACTTGACCATGAAGCGAGTAATCTAGAAACGATTGCTTATGCATTATATCCGGAAGTATTTAAAGACTATCAAACTTTCCGTGAATCGTACGCGGATGTGTCCGTATTAGACACACCAACCTTTTTCCACGGTATGAGATTGGGAGAACAAATTGAAGTAGAAATTGAACAAGGTAAAACTTTATTTATTAAGCTCGTATCAATCTCTCAAGCAAGGTCTGATGGTACACGTGTAATTTATTTTGAACTAAATGGTCAGTCTCGCGAAATAATTATTAAAGATCAGTCTATTGAATCACAGGTGGTCACAATACCAAAAGCCGATAAAGCTAATGTAAAACATATTGGTGCAACGATGCCGGGAACTGTAATTAAAGTAATCGCTAATGAAGGCGAAAAAGTAGCTAAAGGAGATTATTTGCTCATTACGGAAGCAATGAAAATGGAAACAACCGTTCAAGCTCCTTTTAACGGTACGATTAAGCAAATTTATGTAAAAGAAGGATCAGCAATTGGTGTAAATGACTTACTTATTGAGTTCGAATAGTAAATAATTATAGGTAGGAATTGACAACATATCAATTCCTACCTATAAGTTTGTAAGGAAGGAGATATACGGTGCACATTCCTATTTTATATGAGGACAATCACTTGTTAATTGTTGATAAGCCAATTAACGTGCCTGTACAAGCGGATCGCAGTGGCGATGATGATTTATTAACGATACTGAAAAACGATTTAAAAATTCGTTATAAAAAACCTGGTAATGTTTATCTTGGTCTCGTTCATCGGCTTGATCGTCCGGTAGGTGGCGTAATTGCTTTTGCTAAAACGTCAAAAGCCGCTTCTCGTTTATCCGATATGATGCGTAGGCAAACGATACACAGGACATATGTGGCAGTTGTTAAAGGCCACCCGCCCCAACAAAGGGCTACTTTAAATCATTATTTATTAAAAGATCATCGCAGAAATGTAGTGAAGGTCGTTCCGCCATCCACAAACAAAGCAAAGAAAGCAGTTTTGAATTATGAAGTAATCGGTAAGACAAAAGATTACAGTTTTGTTCGAATTCAATTGCAAACGGGACGTCCCCACCAAATACGTGTACAATTAGCCGCGATAGGATGTCCGATTGTCGGAGATTATAAATACAGTACGAATGACGTACTTAAGCAGAATGGACAAAAACTAGCACTTAATGCAGTAACATTGTCATTTGATCATCCTACGAGAGATGAAAGGGTAACAGTACGATCAAACCCTCCTTATGAATTCCCTTGGAATTTTATGGAGAGATCAGTATTTCATACATGATAAAAATTACTTTGTATTGTACTAGCAGGTTTAATACGTGGCGGAAATAAGGTGCTATTTAAAATAATCGCACAGTGTGCTTCCTCAACACACTATGCGATTATTTTATAGAGTAGTATGAATTAATACTGAATTTTAAATTAATGTACGTACTAAGTTGTTCACGTAGTAAGATATTCTTGTACGGAATGTGTAGTGCGTAATATTTTATAATATATAGAGGATTTATCAAAATACTCAAAATAGTTATGGTGAACTAATTTTATAACATCGAACGACTTGTTCCTAATTGCAAATGAACCTACATTGAAAGTGGAAAACCTAACAGTATTCTTTATTTCGGAATTTGACTAATTAGAAATGGAAAAAAAGTGATAAGTGATGTTTTCAAAATAGAGAGTGTTTATTTGAGGAGGTATACGACAAGTGGATCATCGTATACCATGAAATAACCCTACATAATTCAATCAATAAGCAGTGGATTGAAAATGGCAAAAATAATGATGATACAATTAAGCTTAATGATGATCTTTGGTATATGGTTAATGATTTGTAATATGTATCGTTCTTTATAATAAGCACTTATCAAAAGAGAAGGTGATAGTATTGGAACGACCTAAGATAAAAATTCCTAAAACAAGAGGGGAATGGTTTTGTGATAGTATTGGCTATTCACTTTACATAGGCTCAATACTATTTTTAGCTATTATTTGGACCAGGCTACCAGAAACAGTTCCAGTACACTTCAATGCACTGGGCGAAGTTGATCGTTGGGGATCAAGATTGGAATTATTGATTTTACCAGGGATCGGAACTTTCATACTAGCTTTAATGCAAACTCTCGAAAAGTTCCCTGAAACTCACAATTATCCAAAAAGATTTAATAAATTAAATGCAAAAGCATTTTATTTGAATAGCCGTAAAATGGTAAATCAAGTTAAAAATATCTGTTTAGTTATATTTACTTTAATTTTATTCGAATCGGTTTCCATAGCGTTGGGTTGGGGAAACGGCTTTGGGAAGTTATTTTTATCGATTGCAATTATGAGTTCATTTATTCCAATTTTGTTTATGATCGTACGTCAAAAAAAGATTAAATAGTGAAATTCTGCTGAATTAGATTATATGGATTTGGGGTGTGTTAATGTCAAAAGTATTTCGGTTTTCTGTTTTGATACTCCTTGTTTTCCTAGCTGCGTGTAACAGTATTTCAAAATATGAGGATAGTGAAGTAATAGCCATTGTAAAGGGACATAAAATTACAGTCGGTGATTTACGGTTTTTATATCCCGATGATACGGCCTTAGATTATCTCGACGGGGTAATACAGATAGAGTTGGTGAAGCATGAGGTAGAGGAAATGAAACTGGATATATCTGATAAAGAAAATGATACTAGTGCATCATTCGAGGAATTGCCACCTAAAAACACAACAGATGCAGATGAAAAACAAATTCGTACGTACGCAGAATCACAAGCTAAAAAGCTAGGAATCAAGCCAGAACAATTCCAACGAGAATATGCGAGGAAAATTAATGAACAAAATGCGTATTTAAAAACGTATCTCGAAGAAAAGTTGGGGGAAGGAAATTTTAGTAATGCTAAATGGATGGTTGAATTTGATGAACTACTAGAAGAATTGGTGAAAGAAAATGAAGCTGAAATTGAAGTTTTAATTAAATAACTACGGTAAAGTGAGTACCAGTTGTTGCGTAAGGAGTACGACTTAATTATACGAATTAAGCGCAAAGAGTGGTGATTGGATACGAACTAATAATTCGATATTTTGATGCGCCAAATTAGACTTGTTTTCGCTAGATTTGAATTTATCTTTTTTGAAAAGCAATAATACTATTACATGTATGCTTGTAGACCGGATTGTAAAAAAATCTTAGTAATTACGCTCGGATTTTTGGTGTGGAAAATTAGGAAGGCTCTCCAACACGAGCGAATGGAAGATGCGACACTCCAGCCGGAAGAAAGAGGAGGCTCACCATTCGCCCGCGGAAAGCGTGTATATTCCATGAGCGATAATTTTAGGGAATTTTCCCTTCTGCAATATATTCCGAATACCCTGTTTCTCTAAGTCTTTTAAAGGTTATCTTCAATGCAATCTGTCGTTTACTGTTCTTTTTCATATTTTGCGCTTCTTGATGAAAGCAAAATAAAATAACTAAGCATACCGAAAAAGCAAGTGATGACTAAAGCATGTAGTAAAGCAATACCAAGATTGAGCAAGGTGAAAATAATGAGCGCTCCAAAAATGACTTGCATTACAATAAGAGCAAACGTAATTGTCCATCCCCACCGCATAATCCGGCTATGTTTATACAGCTTCATAACCTTTATAAAAAAAGTGAACGTCCAAACAAATAAAATACCAGCAGCAAAGCGATGTCCCATCTGTATCCATTGCTCCATTGAGTAGCTAGCAAAATTAATAGGGGACGTATTTTTACAAAATGGCCAATCGCCACAGACGAGATTGGCGTTCGCATGGCGTACAAGAGCACCAGTATATACGACTATTATGGTATATATCGTTAACAAATAAATTTCGACTCGATGCTTTTTCTTAATTTTAAGTAACTTTGCATCCAATTTCTGATCTATTTCAAATATGAGCAATGTTAATAGAAAAACTGCTGCGAAAGAGATTAATGAAATCCCGAAGTGAGCAGCTAATACGAAATCGGATTGCCCCCAAACAACTGCTGCCGCACCAATTAATCCTTGTAAGATTAAAAAAAAGACGGCTAAAAAAGATAAAAATTTTACTTCGCGAATATGACCAATAAATTTCCAAGCTAAAACAGCTAATGCCAATATTGTAATCCCCATTGTACTAGAGACAAGGCGGTGGCTGTATTCGATCACGAGTTCAGGAGTTATATTAGAAGGAATGAGCTCCCCATTACATAACGGCCAGCTATCTCCGCAGCCAGCTCCGGATTCCGTTTTCGTAACGAGTGCTCCACCTAGTAAAATAAATAGCATGCCTATCGATGACACTACCGATAACCATTTTAATGTTTTAATCATTGTATAGCCTCGCTTTATAGTAGTAGATACTTTAAGTGTATTATAAGCTATCCGCCGTATCGTAAAGTTTATATTCCTATGACGATGCTTTCTACTATTTATCATAAAGTAAATATGTATTTTTTTCACTTGAAAAACGGATAAAACAAGTTTTAAACAAACAATTGTCACAAATTTGTTACATAGATTTCAAATATCTTCAAATTAATTGAGACAGAATGAAAAATCCTTGCAATCCATCATGATATTTGCTAGAAATAGTTATAGGGGAAACTGCTAAGTTACATTTTCACAACTGAATAAGCTTTTATTTAATATCATACGAATTATTTTTTTGTGAAAAAACTACAATTGTACATTATCAGCTTCTGCCATAAGGTAAGGCTGTACATAGTTGTAGTACGAACAATTAAATACAATTCCATGATACGTTTTGAAATGGGAAATCCAATACGGTAGGGTATAATTAGATTTTTACGTACCATGATAAGGGTATATAATCTTTTTATATTCTTTTTATTTAGGGATTCGAAGGGGGGATAAATGAGTGAGCAACATGGATACGACATCGATTTCAATGAATAAAACCTCTGTACCTAAAGAACAAAGAGCGACTATAAAAGATATTAAAGCACTATTTAAAATAGGTATTGTCAATTCAAATTTAATTACAGTCTTTACCGGCTTTTGGTTGGCACTTTATTTTACGAATACACCATTTCTACCAAATTTCGATTTGTTTCTCTTAACATTTGGTGGGAGCTCTCTAGTATTAATTGGTGCAAGTGTTTTAAATAACTGGTATGATGTTGATATTGATCCGATGATGAAGAGAACGAAGGATAGACCGACCGTAACAGGAAAAATGTCTTTACAGACTGTACTATTAATCGGAATAGTGACAACACTATTCGGTTTAACTATGTTGTTGTTTACGACAGCTACAGCTGCTATTGTTGCTTTTGTCGGCTGGTTTACGTATGTTGTTTTGTATACGATGTGGTCTAAGCGAAAATATACGTTGAACACAGAGATTGGTTGTATTTCTGGTGCAGTTCCTCCAGTAATCGGTTGGGCAGCAGTTAGTCCTGATTTACTTCACATCGTTCCTATTATATTGTTTCTCATTATGTTTATTTGGCAAACACCCCATTTTCTCGCTTTGGCAATGAAAAACAGCCGTGAATATGAAGCAGCAGGTATCCCGATGCTTCCCGTTGTACATGGATTTGAATTTACAATGCGTCAAATCGTTGTTTATATTGCTTGCCTTCTTCCATTACCATTTTTTTTGGGAGAACTTGGTACAACATTTTTAGTCGTAGCTACTATTTTGAATGTTGGCTGGTTGATCATGGGCTTTAGTGGGTTTTTTATGAAAAACAACCTGAAATGGGCGCACATGATATTTATCTATTCATTGAACTACTTAGTCATCATGTTCTTATTAATGATTTTAGTTACGATGGAGTCCCCTTTTAGTTAAATCACCCTTAACTAACCAAAAAATATAAGGAGAAACAATGAGAAAGAGAGGTATGCATACATGAAAGGTTGGATGGGAAAAATTCGAGCACTATTTTTACTAGGCTCATTAGCATTCATTTTATCAGGTTGTGGTAAAGAGAACTTAACAGCGCTCGTACCGAAAGGGTATGGTGCTGATCAATCAATGTATCTCATTATTTTAACAACTGTTGTTATGACATTCGTATTTATCGCAGTTATGGTTGTTTATGTCATTGTTTTACTGCGCTTCCGAAAGAAAAAAGGTGACAAAGACTTTATACCGAAACAAGTTGAAGGAAATAAAACACTTGAAACAGTATGGACGGTAATTCCTATAATTCTTGTAATTATAATGGCGGTTCCAACTGTATTCGCTACATTCCATTTAGCTGACGATTCGGATGCAGCAGATCATATTAATATTAATGTTACTGGAGCTCAGTATTGGTGGCATTTCGATTATGAGAATGAAGAAATTGCTACAAGTCAAGATATGTATATTCCAGTAGGTGAAAAGGTGTATGTTCATCTATTAGCTTCAGATGTACTGCATTCGTTCTGGGTACCAAGTTTATCTGGTAAGTTAGACGTAAACCCTGAGAACGTAAATACAATGTTTATTCAGGCACATGAAGAAGGCGTATACTACGGTAAATGTGCTGAGTTATGTGGACCTTCCCACTCATTGATGGACTTTAAAGTTGTAGCAGTGAGTCAGGAAGAATATGATCAGTGGGTGAGCGACTTGAAAGGTCATAATTCTGAAGAAGTGGAATTAGACGCAGTTGCTCAAGAAGGTAAGGAATTGTTTGAAGCGAATAGTTGTATTAATTGTCATGCTACTGACATGCAAAATTATGCAGCTGGTTCTGTTCCAATGGGACCTAACTTGACAAGCTTTGGGGATCGCTCGCGCTTTGCTGGAATTTTACTTCCGACAAAAGATAATCTTGTTGACTGGTTACTTGATCCAGAGGTAATTAAACCAGGGAACAAAATGACAGGGATGTATCCAGAGCTTTCAGAAGAAGAAGCAGATAAAATTGCAGAATATCTATTACAGCTTAAGCCTTCCGAAGTAACTCCGGAAACGGCTGGCAATTAGTGGGTTTTAAAGTAGTTTGATTATTAATTGAGGAGGTATATTACGTGAACGTAGCAGCTGGTAAAAGAAGCTTCGGTGCCGTGTTATGGGATTATTTAACGACAGTAGATCATAAGAAAATTGGTACTTTGTATTTACTGGGCGGTGGGTTCTTTTTTATTCTCGGTGGACTTGAAGCAGTTGTTATTCGAATTCAGCTAATG
Organism: Virgibacillus sp. W0430; assembly: GCF_051846935.1. Classification (NCBI taxonomy): domain Bacteria; kingdom Bacillati; phylum Bacillota; class Bacilli; order Caryophanales; family Bacillaceae; genus Virgibacillus; species Virgibacillus sp. W0430. Next base: position 108,961 of record NZ_JBPYCS010000004.1, on the reverse strand, counting down.
GTGCCAGAAAATGACTTTGTTAGTGCTGGATTTTATAATGAAATGATTACGATGCATGGTACTACCATGATATTTTTAGCAGGGATGCCGATACTGGTCGGATTGATGAACGCCGTCATGCCGCTGCAAATAGGTGCACGAGACGTCGCATTCCCATTCTTAAACGCACTTGGCTTATGGCTATTCTTGTTTGGAGGACTTCTATTAAACTTGAGCTTTTTATTAGGCGGTGCTCCAGATGCAGGATGGACTTCTTATGCATCGTTAGCAATGAATTCTCCTGGACATGGTATTGATTTCTATGTAATGGGATTGCAAATTGCTGGTGCTGGTACTTTAATGGGGGGAATTAACTTTATCGCAACAATTGTTACGATGCGTGCCCCTGGCATGACCTATATGCGTATGCCTTTGTTTACATGGGCAACATTTATTACAAGTGTTTTAATTCTTTTTGCATTCCCAGCACTTACGATAAACCTATTCTTATTAATGTTTGATCGTATGTTTGGTACTGCATTTTTCGATGTATCCTTAGGTGGTAACACAATTATTTATCAGCATTTATTCTGGATTTTTGGACATCCGGAAGTTTACATTTTGATATTGCCATTATTTGGTCTGTTCAGTGATGTGTTTTCAACATTCTCAAAGAAAAGACTATTCGGTTATACTGCAATGGTATTTGCAACAATGTTGATTGCATTTCTAGGATTCATGGTTTGGGCACACCATATGTTTACAGTTGGTCTTGGTCCAGTAGCGAACTCGATCTTTGCTGTAGGTACGATGGCGATTGCCGTTCCTACCGGAATTAAAATCTTTAACTGGCTTGCTACAATGTGGGGCGGTCAAGTTTCAATAAACTCCGCAATGCTATGGGCACTTGGATTTATTCCAACATTTACTATTGGTGGAATGACAGGTGTTATGCTCGGTTCCTCTGTAGCAGATTATCAGTACCATGACACTTACTTTGTAGTTGCGCATTTCCACTATGTAATTGTTGGTGGAACGATTTTTGGTATTTTTACTGGTCTTCATTACTGGTGGCCAAAAATGTTTGGTAAAATATTGGATGAAACAATGGGTAAAATCACATTTTGGTTATTCTTTATTGGTTTCCATTTAACCTTCTTCATTCAGCATTTCCTTGGGTTAATGGGTATGCCACGACGTTATTGGGTGTTCCTAGAAGATCAAGGATTAGATTTAGGAAACTTAATTAGTACGATAGGTGCATTTTTCATGTCCGCCGGTGTTATTGTGTTTCTTTATAACATTATTCATACAGCGTATAAAGGAGCTCAAGCACCAGCAGATCCATGGGATGGTAGAACATTAGAGTGGACAGTTCCGTCTCCACCACCATATTACAACTTTGAACAGCTTCCGTTAGTTCGTGGATTAGATCCACTATGGATTGAAAAAATGGAAGGTAAAGGAAAGATATTACCTGGCGAGCCATTAGATGACGTCCATATGCCAAACGGATCAATATTACCATTTTTAATGGGACTTGGGTTCTTTGTTGCTGGTTTTGGGTTTATTTATCAGGTTGATCATGCATTATGGTATGTTGCCCTATATGGCGGTATGGCTTTTGCTATTGGGTGTATGGTAGTAAGATCAGTCAAGGATGATCATGGTTATTACATCCCTAAAGAGGAACTTCAAAAAGCAATTGATGAACGGGAGGCAGACTGAGATGAGTGAGCATACCTTAAACCCTAAAGTGATGCCTCATGAACCAGAAAAGGCAACATTAGAAGGTAAAAATAAATTTATGGGGCTTTGGTTTTTCCTTGGCGGTGAAACGGTTTTATTCGCTTGCTTGTTTGGTACGTATTTAGCGCTTAAAAACTCCACTGCTGGTGGCCCTACTTCTCAAGAGTTATTTGGTCTAGAACTCGTTTTTGTTATGACGATTTTATTATTAACGAGTTCATTAACAAGTGTGTATGCGATGTACCATATGAGAAATAACAATTTTAAGCAAATGCAGCTTTGGCTTGGAATTACTGCATTGCTTGGAATAGGCTTTCTAGTTGGAGAAGTATATGAGTTTGCACATTATATTTCTGAGTATGGCTTTACTTTTCGTTCATCTGCCTTTGGCTCAGCATTCTATGCCTTAGTCGGATTTCACGGAGGACACGTAACTTTTGGAATTTGTTGGTTAATCGCGTTAATGGTGCGTAATGCTAAACGAGGCTTGAATTTATACAACGCTCCAAAGTTTAATACATTTAGTCTGTACTGGCACTTTATTGATGTCATTTGGGTATTTGTATTTACTGTTGTATATTTAATGGGAAAGGTGGGTTAAATAATGTCCGAAAACACCAATACCAATCAAGCTGAACTGTTTCGAAAGCAAAAAAACAAAGAAGAAATGAAGCGACATGTAATATCGTTTGTATTAATGATCGTATTTACTGTAATAGCTTTTGGAGCTGTTGCGTCAGGTAATGTACAAAAAATGTTTATTGTTCCAATACTATTGATTATGGCGCTTATTCAAGTAGCATTTCAGTTTTATTATTTCATGCATATGAAAGATAAAGGACATGAAATGCCTGCCACTTTAATTTATGGCGGTGTCTGGGCAGCATTTTTAACACTTGCTGGTTTGATCGCTATTACGTGGTGGTAATCAGAACTGAAGGAAGATCGGGGAAACGTCTCCCGGTCTTCTTTTTATTTCGTTTGGTTCTTTGCAAATGACGTTGGTGAGTATTTTAAGTCGAGGAATACTTACTAATGCGGTAGAACGAAACATGAAAGCTTGTGTTCTGATTTCGCTGACTTGCACTACAGCCGACAGGCTTTCCGCGGGCACAGAAAGCGTAGTGTATATCTACTGCGGTCGGTAGGAATCAATACTAAAATTAACGAATACAAAGAGAGGTTTTTTAACTTCTTAAAATAACACCCACAAATACTTGACCCAATCTCACCAATATCATATATTGTACAATCTTTCGTTTTAGATTAGAATTGTATCATGAGCAATGTCACATTAACCTAATGTTAAATGTTGTTGTATTGTCACAGAAACAATGTGTATCAGTTAAAAAATACGTTATAATATAGGTACATTGTATATAATGGAGTGAAGTGTCATGTGGCTTGAACTACAAATCTTTGGATTTCGAGCATTATGGAGTCCTTATTTTATCTTGTTTATTACAGCGCTCGCTGTTGCTTACTTTTTAATTACCGGGCCTTTTCGTAAAAAGTTTGGTGGTGGAGAGCCTCCAACAGGGAAGCAACATGTAAATTTCTATTTTGGCTTATTCCTATTGTATGCAGTAAAGGGATCACCAATCGATTTGTTATCCCATATTATGCTTACTGCACATATGATTCAAATGGCTGTTTTTTATTTTATTTTTCCAATTTTTATATATAAAGGTATACCTGTCTGGATTTGGGAAAAGGTCGTATATGCTAAGGCAATAAATCCATTTTTTAAGATTGTTACAAAGCCGCTTATTGCATTATTAGTTTTCAATGCATTGTTTTCTATTTACCACATTCCGGTTATATTTGATTTTGCCAAATCATCACAAATTGCACATAGTTCGATTTCGATCATACTCATTATCGCTGCGTTTATTATGTGGTGGCCAGTGTTAAGTCCGATCAGCAAGTTAGATACGTTAAAACCACTTCTTAAAATGGCTTTTCTAGTCGGAAGTGCAGCCATTATTACTATTGCTTGTGCGCTTCTTATTTTTGCAAGCAATCCAGTATATTCCGCTTATAGCTCTGAGGGTGCGTGGCTACAAGCATTGAGTCTATGTGTACCAGGGGATGTATTAGATGGTTTACAATTTGCGCTATCCGGTCCAGAAATGTTTTCTCCATTAACTATGCTGGAGGATCAACAACTGGGTGGTATTATTATGAAATTTATACAAGAAATTGTTTATGGGATATTACTTGGCCGAATATTTTTCCGTTGGTTTTCTAAGAAAAATATGGAGATTGATCCAATTCCAACGCAATTACAGCACCATTAATTTAATTACCATATAAGCTTTTGAAGGGATACGAGAAAATGCCTTTATTACCAACGATAAGTACGATTTTTATTTTAATAAGCGCTATATATGTTGCTCTTGGCTGGCGTTTCATTATAAAAGGTAAAAAAGCAGCTCATAAAAAGGCGATGACGTTAGCTGCAGTTAGTGCACTTTTGTTTTTTGTTACTTATTTATCGAAAACAATTTTTATTGGAAGTACAAGCTTTGGTGGTCCTGAAAGTATTAAAATATATTATACTATTTTCCTTTTATTTCACATCGTTCTAGCTACTGTTAGCTTAGTTTTCGGTATTATTACATTACGTCTAGCATGGAAGCGAAATATTCCAAAGCATGAAAATATTGGACCAGTTACGAGTATTATTTGGTTTGGGAGTGCAGTTACAGGTGTACTTGTTTACTTATTTCTATATGTTATATTCAGTGGGGGAGAAACAACAAGTCTTATCCGCGCAATACTAGGCTATTAACTAGCACAGATTCAAGATTAATAAAAACACTTTAAATGAAAATAGCATTAATAGGAATTGCTCATAGCTATGAAAACAGGCTCTACAATAAATAAAGGTCAATCTTGTCATCTACCTAATAGATGATCAGATTGACCTTTATTACTCGTCTGGGCAATTAAATTTTAACATTCCATTTAATGATACCTGCTTCTTTTGCTGAACTGAAGGCAATTACTAGTAGCGGACCTAAAACAAATCCAGTAATACCAATTAATTTCAGACCGAGGAACATAGCGATTAATGTTGCTAAAGGGGAAAGCCCAATATGTTGCCCCATTAATTTTGGTTCAATAATACGACGAATTGCTAGCAAAACGATTGCCAGAATGGAGAGCTTAATTGCCATCGTTGAATTTCCAGATAAAAACATAAAGCTGGCCCATGGAGCTAAGATAATAATTGAACCAATAATTGGAATCAAATCAATTAACCAGATTAATAATGCCATAATAACAGCAACTTCAGGCGCTATAAACAATAGACCAATTAATGAAACGATAAAAATGATAATACTTAATAAAAATTGGGCCTTTAAAAAGCCGAGAAGAACATTTGAGAGGCGTGCATTCATAAAAGATACCTTTTTCGCAGTTTCTTCAGTAAAAAGATGGTATACTTTTGATTTTAAAATCGGAAGTTCAAGCATAAATAAAAACAAAGCAATTAAATAAACGAGAAAGCTAATTAAATATTGGGGTATTTTAGCAAATATTTGCGCGATATTATCAAGTGTGATTACATTTTTAATTGTCGCGGCCAAGTCGTTTATATTTTCCTCCAAGCTATTGGATACTTCTCGAAAAAAATCTGGTGGCATTGATTGTGTATATTGCTGAAAATCGTTCTCCCATTTAGTATATATAATATTTAATTCATTTACATGTGTAGGTACATCCTCGACAAAGTTTACGACCTGAGCAATTGCTTTCGTAACAATGACGGACCCTGTAAAGCCAATCATTATACTGAATAGTAAAAAAACAATAATAACAGATACTTTTCTATTTAATTTCGTTCTTCTCTGAATAAGCCGTACTAAAGGGCTTAGGATAATTGCGGTTATAAATGCCGTAATTAAAGGAATGGAGACAGGTAAAATAAAATAAAAAAATAAAATGAGTAGTATAAATATAAAAATAAAGGTCCAATGGCGTTTCGTCAGTTTCCGAATCAAAGTAAAAGTTGTCTCCCTTCGTACTACAATTATGGTCTATAAAAAATATAGCATGTATTTGTTGTTTTGAACAGATAGAACAGTATAGAAAAACCAATAACTCTATATAGGAATAGAGCTATTGGTTCAATATGCACTGCAAATTAAAAAGGACAAATTACTTCTTATAATTGTCTATTTCTTCTTTTACCTTTTGAATTAGGTTGTTGGCACGTTCTACTAGATTTTCTGGAAAGTTTTCATCTTCGCCATACTCTACTCCGTGCGGATAATAATGTTTGCCTAAAAAAGGTGCTTTAAGCTTAATAACAGCATCCTTCTTATCTACATCACCTTCAATTGCTTCCCCTTGAATCCGAATATAATATGTAACATTCTTTTCTTGCGAACTAACTCTATAATCATACGTTACACGCTCGTAATCCCAAGATTCACCAAGTATAAACGCATGTTTCCCCATAATATGGTTTAGTGGTACGATATCTATTACAGTATCTTCTAATCCAGTGTTTTCCAATCTCATATTATCCACCTCAACTAATTATTCTCATTAAAGCTATCATATTAGAAATTAGCTAAAGTTGCAATTGATAAGAGTAAAAACAGGCTTGCTATAGAGGAATCTTCATAAGTTCGTAAAATTTAAGTATGGAACGTTTTGCTAGTACATATAATGAAAATATATATGTAGAAATAAAGGAGCAATTATATGCGAACAATTAAACTTTTCGTCTTAATAGCATTTCTAGTTGGTGGAGGGTATTATTTGTATTCCAATCTCAACGTAGCCGATCAATTAAAAAAGTCGGCAGAGCATTTGCAATTTGATCAAATAAAACAAAAAGTAAAAACAAAACAAGTGCCTGAACGTAAGCGGACAAAGGAGTTAATGACCGGTGATCTTTACAATTGGATCGGAATGCCTTCGGATGAACTAAAAGAAGTATTGGACGAGCCAGATCGAAAAGATAAAAGTGCATATGGCTATACGTGGTGGGTTTATACGAATCAAGAGGACGAATATATTCAATTCGGTATAAAAAATGGAGAAATTGTAACGATTTATGGGACTGGTGATGACTTATCCGCTTCTCCGCTTGAAATAGGTCAATCATATGAAGATGTTGAAAGCGTTTTCGCTTTTTCAAAGGAGATATCTTATCGAAAAGACATTTCCTTTTATACGTTTCGTTTAAGTGCGGAGGACCTACGTAAGCAGCCGTTAATACAGCTTGAAGATGATTTATACGTACAATGTTATTTTGATACGTTTACGAATGAATTGTCCTCGTTACGTATTCTTGACGCGGATACATTGTTAATGCATCGATTTTATGAGATAGAGTATCGAGGAATGTTAGATGAAGTAGCTAATTTCTCACGTGAAGAGTGGGAGGAAATAGAAAAGGGGATGGAGCAACAAATTTTCGATTTAACAAATGTATTTAGACACCGCCATGAGCAATCCCCTTTACGTATTGATGAACAGGCGAGTGCAGTTGCTTTTAAACATAGTAAGGATATGGCGGACAATAATTACTTTTCTCATTACAGTCAAAATGGAAATGGTTTAAAAGAACGGTTGGCGGCAGAGGAGGTTTTTTATATTGAGGCAGGGGAAAATATCGCTGCACAGTATTCTGACGCACCTGCGGCAATGGAAGGCTGGTTAAACAGCAAGGGACATCGGGAGGCGCTGTTAAAAGAAAATTATACCCATTTAGGTATAGGCGTATACCGACAATATTATACACAAAATTTTTTAGCAAAACCGTAAAATAAGATTGTTACTTTACCATTATTAATTGCAGCTTTTAAATTGATTGGAAGCTGCGACTATTTTTTATATTGCGTTTACCGCTGTTGTCATATACTTTGTTTTCTTTTGGTAATGCCTTAAGTAACCTAGGAAGTTTTTCCAACTCCACATCTAAAGTAATCCGATATGAAGATTAATTAAAAGCACATTATCTTCAATAAGAACATAAAATAAAATAGGCTATTTATATAAAGTAAAGACGGAGTGATTACAGTGGAGAATAACTTACATCCTACTGTTCAGGCATTTAAAGAATTTATTAATGAACGTCCAAAGCTAATTGAGGAAGTACGAAAAAATGGGCGAAGCTGGCAAGAGTATTATGAAAAGTGGGCATTGCTTGGAGAAGACGACCCTTTTTGGGAGGAATTTGGTGATATCGACACAGCCGCTCCTAATAAAACGAAATCGAAGCAAATGGAGTTGTTTAATCAATTTCTAAAATATACCGAAAACGTCGATTTAAACAAAGTACAAGAACAAGTTTTACAATTAAACAAAACAATTGACACTGTTCAAGAAGTAATTGGTCATTTCCAGGAAACAAAGCAGCAAACTTCCACGAAAGAAAATGAACCATTTAACTGGTTTATGGATTAAAAAAGTAGTCTGATTTCGACACTTTTAGAAACTTCCGCTTAGATAAATAACTATGAATAAATAGATTGTAATGAAAGACTAAACAAAGTACAAGGAGGGGAGGAGATGGATCATACGTGCTATAAATATTTGAAAGAGCAGCCACATCTGTTACGATTCATACGGTATAATCCAGTTTGGTATCGATCGATTACGCGAAATCCGGACTGCCTATCAGAAATAGAAAAAGAAGCAAAGAAATTTTATGGAAAAACATTCCCCCAAAAGCTAGAGCAAATGAATGAACATATGAAGATGGCTCACATGGTGCTTTCACTCACGGAAGCAATGAAAGATTAGCTGTATACGTATACTATTCATGGAAGTAACTATTGTATGAATTAAACATCATATTAAAAGAATCATTTTAATTGAAGTGACTTGTAAATGAATATAGAATTCCACTCGGTTTGGATGCTTTTAGCGGTCACTTAAAACGTAATGTATATCCTTAAGCTAGGTAGGAAGGAACAATTAAAACGATGAGATCCAAATACGTACCTTAGATTAGATTCGATGATTTCCATCTAGTTAAGAACATGGTATGATAGTGTCGGAGGTGTAGTGGAATGATAGCTACTATGGAGTATGTAGATGTTTTAGATCATTCGGAGCACTTAAGTAAAATGATCTTACAATCCGATGTAATGCAAGCTTACAGGGACGCTCGCAATAACTTACATGAAGATAGCGAAGCACAGAAGCTGATCGCTGCTTTTACAAATATAAAGTCTCATTATGAAGATGTACAACGATTCGGAAGGTATCATCCGGATTACAATGAAATTATGAAAAATGTTCGTGCTGTAAAGCGGAAAATGGATATGCATCCTACTGTCGCAAAATATAAAATTGCGGAACGTAACTTACAAAATTTGCTCGATGAAATTAGTGAGCTAATAGCAAAGAGTACAAGTGAACAAATAATGGTGCCAAAAGAAGGTGCTTTGCTGACAGATAGCGGTTGTTCCAGTGGGGGCTGTGGAAGTGGGGGGAGCTGTGGTTGCCAAGCTTCCTAATACAGTTGCTCTGCAGTATCAATTTTGATATACTAATGAAAATTAGATGGTTAGTGAGGATATGGAATGAGAGTGAATCGGCAAGGTATTTTTGTATGGTTTCAGCATCGGAAAAACGTCAAACAAATTAGACGGTATGGGCATCTCATATACGTATCAAAAAAAATGAAATATGCTTTACTTTATGTGAATCAAGATGAACGGGACGAGATCGAAAATAGCTTATTAAAGCTCGCTTTTGTATCTAAGGTGGAGCGTTCATATAAACCTTTTGTAGAAACGAACTATGAAAATGCGAAGCCAGACAAAGCGAAGCAATATGATTATAAAATGGGTATTTAAAGCCATGCGCGATACAGGTTATCGTGCGTGGTTTTTTGATTTTAACCGGATAAAATAGGGAGTGACAGAAGGGAAGAATTAATGGGGAAGCAAAAAGTCTTCCTCTGTCACTGTAACAGTTTGATTGTGAAATCGCTGTTACATTATGCTATTATGAACAAAGGAAAAAAATATATACATATACAGTATGATTTTAGTCCTGTTTAAAAAGATAAACTATTCCCCGGTTTGAGGTGAAGCGAGTGCGTATCGTAGCAGGCAGAATGAAGGGACGTCAAATAAAGGCTGTTCCAGGAGTAGCAACTAGACCAACGTCTGATAAAGTAAAAGAAGCTGTTTTTCAAATAATGGGACCTTTTTTTGATGGAGGCACCTGTCTTGATTTATTTGCAGGTAGTGGTTCTTTAGGTATTGAAGCGATTAGTAGAGGCATGGACAAAGCAATATTTATTGATAAAAATCGTCAAGCCATTCATACTATAAATAAAAATACGAATGCATTAAATATATCAAATCATGTCGAAATATATCGTAATGACGCCTCCCGAGCTTTACAGGCGATTGCAAAAAGAAACCTTACATTTGACTTAATATTAATTGATCCACCGTATGAGAAATTTAGTTATAATGACCTCCTGCAGGAAGTTATTGCATTAAATATCTTAAGTGAAAATGGTATTGTTTATTGTGAGCATTCTGCTTCTAATAAGCTGACACCAATTAACAACATGCTTACTATAAAAAGACAAGCTATATATGGTGGGTCAATCGGCGTTACAATTTTTGAAAGAGTATAAAGAGGTGTTTTTATGAAAAAATTAGCAATTTGTCCTGGAAGCTTTGATCCAGTTACAAACGGGCACTTAGACATTATTAGAAGAGGTTCCGGAATTTTCGATGAGGTTATTGTTGCATTATTTAATAATCAATCTAAAACTCCTCTGTTTTCCGTAGAAGAACGAATCCGTTTACTGGAAGAGGCGACAAGAGACTTGCCAAATGTTACTGTGGACGTTTCTGACGGCCTATTAATTGATTATGCACGTCAACGTAAAGCCCATGCAATTTTGCGTGGTCTGCGAGCGATTAGTGACTTTGAATATGAAATGCAAATAACGTCAATGAATAAAAAATTAGATCCACGCATTGAAACGTTTTTTATGATGACGAACAATCAATACTCGTTTTTAAGCTCTAGCATTGTGAAGGAAGTTGCAAAGTATAAAGGTGATATTTCTGGATTGGTTCCCCCATCTGTTGAAAAAGCATTAATGAAAAAATATCAATAAATAGTGTGTGCTTGCCGCTGTAAAGTCATTTTTAAGGGAAAAGCTTTGAGTTGTTACTATAATTTTTTTTATACATAAGTATGATTGTAATTGCTAAAAAGACGATCGTAATTATCGGGCCCGTCTGTTGGAGGAATTTTATTGCTAGGCTAGCAAACGTTTGATTTGAACCGCCTGTTGTCGGCACAATGGTGTCGATAACTGGCTGTCTGCTTATATATAACGGCTTAAACAATACAATCGTTAGCAAACTTGCAAATATCCCATGTAATATCCGAGCAAAGAAGTAAGGACGAAAACGAATATCTGTCTTAGCGATAATACTAGCGACTTGCGCTTGAATTGAAAATCCATTAAAGCCTAAAATAAAGCTAACGAGAATCATTTGAGCTCGTAATGCATTTGTAGTGCTTTCAGAAATTAGCTGCGCGCCCATTGTTACTTCAAAGAATCCAGTAAGCAGTGGAAGCGCAAGTTCAACTGGAATGAATAGGACGGACAAAGCATATTCAAGAAGGAAAGCGAGCATTGATGTAATGCCTACTAGCTGAAGCAATGTTGTGAAAACAGAAAATAGTATAATAAAACCACCGATCATTACTAATGTTTTTACGGAGCTTACGACCGCATTACCTAGAATTTCTCCAAAAGGTCTGGAATCATTTAATCGTTCACGATGCATTTTCTTAAATGCTCGAATAATCATTGGGAGATCCTTTTTTATCTTTTGACTGGTAGATTTATCGTCACGTCCATAAAATCGCATACAAACACCAACTAAGGCATTTCCGACGTAATGGCTTGTCGCGATAAGTACACCGAGCCGTGCATCATTAAAAAAGCCAACTGCAACTGCACCGAATATAAATAAAGGGCTAGACGCATTTGTAAAGCTAACAAGCCGTTCAGCTTCTGTTCGTGTAAGCTGCTCCTTTTCTCGAAGCTGTACTGACATTTTTGCACCTGAAGGGTACCCACTCGCCATGCCCATAATCCAAGCAAAGCTACCTACGCCAGGTACGTTAAATATTGGACGCATAATCGGTTCAAAAAGAACTCCTAAAAACGAAACGATACCAAAGCCAATTAACAATTCTGCAGTAATAAAAAATGGCAATAAGGATGGAAAAACAGTTCCCCACCATATATCAAGACCACGTATACTTGCTTTTAACGCATGTTCCGGGAACATAATTAATGCTAGAGCTAAAAAGACGGTTAAGCTGGCAAATAACAATGTTTGTATGATCTGTTTCAATAGATATCCTCCTAGTGTGTGCTAAAAATATGGGTTTTGTACTTGTTTTTAAAGTTGTATGTACAGCTTTTATTATTAATTTAAATAAATATAAGTTTCGACGAAAGAACGTATTGTTGTATTGGTCAAGCTCTATATAAATATACGCTCATACATCTTGTATTTATGCCATACACTTTTTTTATCGGGGCAGATCGAACATCGAACAAAAAAAGGAGGTCTTCCTATGAAGCTTTCAAGAAAGCACATTTTATCTATTTTTTTCGTCGGTATCGTCTCAGTTTTTCTCGTATCGTACCAATTGCCGTACTACATATACAAGCCGGGTCATGCCGATCCACTAAATGATATGGTAGTCGTTAATGGTGGATACACGAGTGAGGGAGATATGCATCTTGTAACTATTAGCAGCAACAGAGCTACTCCAATTTATTATTTGCTTACGAAAATATTGCCACATCAGGAGCTTGTCCCGGCAGAAAAGGCACGTCCAGAAGGAATTACCGATGAAGAATATATGCATGCTCAATTACAAATGATGGAATCTTCCCAAGAGGCTTCTATTGTAGTTGCGTATGAAACGGCCGGAGAAAAAATAACGATTGATTATAACGGTATTTATGTTATTGGAATTATTGATGGAATGCCTGCTGAAGGAAAGCTTGAAATTGGAGATTATATAACTGCTGTTGATGGTCATAAAATTTCAGAAGCAAAAGATCTAATTGAATATGTACAGGAAAAGCATCCTGAAGATACGATTACATTAGAAGTGAATCGCAAGGAGGAACGCAAGGAAATAGAAATCGAATTGCAAGCTTTTGATGATTTAGAAGAAAAAGTAGGAGTCGGTATCCGTCTTGTGACCGATCGTAATGTAAACGTTGAAAGATCGGTTGACTTCAAAAGTGGGAATATCGGAGGACCTAGCGCAGGGCTTATGTTTTCATTGGAAATATACGATCAGTTAGTTGAAGAGGATTTAACGAAAGGGATGAAAATTGCTGGTACTGGAGAAATTGATTACGACGGGCAGGTAGGAAGGATCGGTGGAGTCGATAAGAAAGTGATTGCTGCCGATAGGGAAGGCTGTGACATTTTCTTTGCGCCAAATGAGCAAGGTAGAGAAGATTCTAATTATAAGCTAGCAAAGAAAACAGCAGCTGAGATAAACACAAAAATGAAAATAGTTCCAATCGATACGTTTGAAGAAGCGCTCAACTATTTAAGCAATATGTAATAATTAACTCAATCTATTAGCTAAACTCAACTGGCGTATGCTTCTTAAGCATAGAATGTACTCACCTCTTATGAGTAGTAAGTAGTAGCGCATACGCCAATTGAACGTAACTAGCTAGGCGATGTCTTATAAGCTAGAAACGATTATCGGCAATATCTAAAATAATTGAACTAAGGCGATGACGTATAACTAGCTGTGTTTTTCGTACATTTATATGCTTGTCTGCAAGATCTTCTGCTTGTTCTTCAAAGGGGATCTTTAATTCATTCTCGAGCTTTTTTACTTCTTGGTCGAACCAAACTTCATTTAATTCATATAACTGAGCAGCAGTATGCTCATCTTCAATTTCTTGTGGAACAGTAAAATGCAAATTGTATATGTACATTTTGAATTCATTAATGCCTTGTTGTCTAATCCGTTCTTTAAATGCGTCTAGCAAAAAATTCTTTACGTCGTGTGAAAAATTGTATGCCTCCATTCCAGCATCTATTTTTTCTAAAGTAATCTTATTTAATGCTTCTTGGTACCTTTGCTGATCAAAACCTTTACCTCTCGTCCAAAATGACATGAAGCAACCTCCTAAAAAATTAAATTATTATCGGGTGTTTTAGCTCTTGAGTAAACATTTGATTTTTTATTTGGGAAGGGAGAATACTGTAATATGCATGACTTGCACGTTCTTCCAACGATAGGATCGGATGCACTTCCTTCTTTAGCCCAGAAAGGACTGGTATTTCGATTTGTTTCTTTTTCGTTCTTAAGAAAGCTTGGCCTGTTTTGGTCATACCTAGCAATCTTACATAAGGGATAGAAGGGATGTCCATAATCGTAGTAATTTCACTTTTTTTTGTATTCGTTAATAAATGTGTAAATGTACGTTGGATTCGCGTCCACGTATATCGCTTCGTTTTTACGCGCTCCATCCATTCCTGAAAAGAGGAAACTTCCCTTGCCGTCTTTTTTATTCTATACTCCAAACCTTCAACCATGCCATGTATTTGAGCCAATTCTTCAACGGGTGTTGTCATCACCCGATATTGCAAATACGGAAAATACAATTCCCAAGAATGCCATGTTGTTGTTAAATCTCTATATTTTAGTAGCTGCTGTTGAGAATCGTGTGGTAATGTATGTTGTACTTGTGGAGACAGGCTATTAGTAGAAAAGAGGCTTCGACGAATACTAGTTGCACTAGCGATCTCGTTATTAATTGTGTGATCGTGGTAGTTGCTTCCAGTACGTTTAATCGTGTGCAGTTCTATTGGCAAATTTAGCTCCATCACTTCTTTAACATAGCTAAAACCAAGAATATTATTTGGTTGTGTCAGATCGATTTTAGAATCAGCTAACCCAATTATTTCATATCCTTTTTTGCTTGCTTCGGGAAATGACCATCCTTTGTCTAAATATTTCCTTTGCTCTGTATGAAAAATAGCTAAATTTCTTTTGAGCTGATGATATGCCGATTTGAACGAATGAATGTGTCCTTGTTCGCTCCCAAAGCATAAGCAGTCTATCCTTAATTCGTGTAATAATTGTACAGCTCCTTTAGCAAATAACTCACTGCTTTGAACGGCATATGCATAAGGGAGCTCAATAACTACATCTACTCCACAAGTGAGCGCTGCACGTGCCCGATGAAACTTATCGATGATAGCGGGCTCTCCTCTTTGTAAAAAAGAACCACTCATTACTGCAATTATACAGTCGGCTTTTGTTTGTTCTTTTGCTGTTTGAACATGATACAAATGTCCGTTGTGAAAAGGGTTGTACTCCACGATTAAACCACACGATTTCAATAAAACCTCTCCTCTGTTATAATATAGTCATTGTAACAAAAGAAAGGGTGAATAAACAACTGTCTGTTTTGTTGCTAATGAGTAGAATTCGGCTCCCATGGGAAAGCTTTATTACGATATTACCGTTACTTTTCTGACTCGTATGACAAACAGTATATGTTGACAAATTACTCATTTCCTTTTAAAATACTCATGTTGCCTTGAGGTGATTTTGTTGAAATTTACATTAGCTGAAATAAGAAAGAAAACGGTGCAGCAGCCCTTTGCTTTCAATGAAGTTGTTCAAATAAAGGACATTGCAGCATTGAATAATGATATTCGTAATATAGACCCTGTGCACGTAGAGGGAAGTTGTATTATGCAAGGGGATCAAATTATTTTCTCCTTGGATATTTCAGGAGAAGTAATATTACCATGCGCACGTACGTTAGTGGATGTACCCTTTCCATTCAACTTTCATGCAACAGAAATATTTACAACATCTAATCATTATGATGAAGAGGACGAAGAAGATGAAATACACCCAATTAGTGGAGAAGTACTTGACTTAATTCCATTAATAAAGGAAAATATTTTATTGGAGATTCCATATCGTGTTTTTTCTGATAATGTGAAGGATCATGAGCAAGCAACGATACAGGGTAAAGGCTGGGCAATTGTTTCCGAGCAAACGATAGAGACAGAGGATACGAATAAAGATACAATTGATCCGCGCTTGCAGAAATTGAGTCTATTACTCGATAAAAATAACGACGATTGACGATTTCTTCCTAAAGATATTGAAGGAGGTGTTATACATGGCAGTACCTAAGAGAAAAACATCTAAAAAAGTTACTAGACAACGCCGTACGCATAAAAAACTACACGTGCCAGGATTAAACGAATGTTCTAATTGTGGAGAGTTAACGAAGCCACACCATGTGTGCAAGGCTTGTGGACATTATGATGGCAAAGAAGTAGTAGGCGAATAACAAAAATTTATTTGGCTAAAAGCAGCAGATCACAGCGTGTGATCTGTTTTATTTTTATGTACTTTCAGATCAGCAGGTGAATGAGTAGTCGTCTCCGGCATGAGCGAATGGAGGTTGCGTGCCTCCAGTGGGAGCAAAAAGAACGGTGAGATTCCACAGGACGTAGCACGAGGAGACTCACCACTTGTCTGCATTGCACGAGCGAAAAAGGATAGAAATCCCTCATTCTCCATTACTTTCCGAATGCCCAATATATGTAAGAGGTTTTATTCCTCTACTATGTATGAGTGAACTGCAGCAAATTAATGCTTACACCTATTATACGAAGGAGATTGAAATGGACAAGCAAATCGTTTATGAACGTACAGATGCAGCATATGGCCAAATATTTCTTAACCGTCCAGAAAAGAGAAATGCCATTTCAGTACGAATGATTGAAGAGCTTTCCCACTGTTTAGCAGCCGCTAAGGATGATCATATTAAATTTTTGCTCATTCGTACAACCGGTGGACGAATCTTTAGTGCAGGCGGAGATTTAAATGATTTTCACGGGAACTTATCAGAAAAAGAAGCGTTTACTCTGCTTACTAAGATGAAAAATATATTATTCGACATTGCTACGTTTCCTGTACCGACCATTTGTTTATTAAATGGCGATGCTTTGGGAGGCGGCTGTGAGCTAGCTACTGCATGTGACTTTCGCATTGCTAAAGATACAGCAAAGTTTGGGTTTATTCAAACAAATTTAAAAATTATACCTGCTTGGGGTGGTGGAGCACTTCTTTATAAGAAGGTGCATCCAACGTTTGCTTACCAATGGATTATCGAAGGAAATATTTTCGATGCTCCGACATTAAAGGCAAATGGCTGGCTTCATAACGTTATCGCGAGTAGCGATTGGGAAGATGAAGAAGTGCTATTAGGCAACTATTTAAATAAAACAGAGATGCAATGCAAGCTGTTAAAAGAACAATATATAAAAAGTATACAACCCAAAGACTTAATGGAAAAAATGACAGAAGAGGTTGTAAATTGTGCTCAATTGTGGAACACGAAAGAACATCAAGAAATTGTTGACCAATTTTTTGCTCGTAAAAAAGGCCATCAATATACGTAGGAAAAATACCATTTGAAAACTGTTATTCTATCTTTCCTAGTTTTTGCATACATTATAGCAAATATATTAGGAGGGGTGTTATGAATTCAACGAGACAGGATGCGTGGACAAAAGATGAAGATTTAGTCCTTGCAGAAACTGTATTGCGCTATATACGAGAAGGGAAAACACAGCTTGAGGCATTTAAAGAAGTAGCAAGTCGTTTATCTCGAACACCAGCTGCATGCGGGTTTAGATGGAATGCTACGATTCGCAAGCAGTATGAAGATGCGATTTTAATTGCTAAAGAGGAAAGGAAAAATGGAGGACAGCCAGAAAAAATTAGTAGTCGTCCTGTACACGCTATACATGGGGTGCAAGAAGAAAGCACTACAATCGATTCTGCTATTATGTTATTAGAAAAGATGAAAGATAATTTCATAGCGGAACGTACGCAGCGGACAAATAACGAAGCGGATATTGTTCAAACTCTACAACAGGAAAATGAGCGTTTGACAAGACAGGTAGCTCGTTATCACGAAGCATGGAAAGAAATGACAAATCTGTGGGAATGGGTCCAAATGAAAAATGAAGAGTAAGTATTAGTACTCTTTCATATACATTATTCTAATATGTAAAAAAGCGCAGAATGTCTGCGCTTTTGTGTGTTAATTGCTTTCATGGACTCCTTCAGGAAGCCAAATAAGCGGGTTTTCTCCAAAGTCTCTTTCCATATCGTAGGAAGCTTTTTGGAACCCCATTTTTTCCCAAAAATCATGAGAATTAATTAGTGGATTTGTTTTAATCGGTAGTTGGTAACTTTTAGCATAATCGACTAGAGTTTTACCGAATCCTTTGTTTCGATACGCAGGTAAAACTTCCAGCTTCCATAATACAAGATAATCTTGAGCTGGATCAAAGTATGCATCGTATTTTTTATCTACTTTGTACAAGCTCATTCTCGCAGTGAGTGTATCTCCGTAGTAAATGCCGTAAAATGGAGATTCACTATCGTTTTCAACCATATTGTTTTGTAAATCCTCTAGCATCGATAACTCTTGATTTCCGTACTCTTTAAACCGTTTAAACTCTTCCAATGTTTTATAATTTATTAATAACTTTTCCACTTTTACATCTTGCAAGGCTAAACTCCCCTTCATCCGTAGATATTTATACTACTTTAAATAACATACGATCGGTGCAATTTGTATGCACGGATACTTCCTTAAGTGTAAATGAATGTTTGAGTAGAAATAAGTCTACTTTTTCTCTTTCTTCTATTATAGTATAAAATAAAATAGAATGAAATGAGTAGCCACAATATATTGCTTTTCTGTAATTAAGATACATTACAATTCATATCCAGTAGGGGGAGCATCAATGAAAATAGGTATAATTGGTGGAGGGTCGGTAGGATTATTAATTGGTGGATATCTAGGTAGGGATCATGATATTACCTTTTATGTTAGAAGAAAGGAGCAGGCCGACTTATTAAATAAGAATGGCGTAAATGTTGTGGGTCAACAAACAACACTTGTTCAAGCGAAGTTATGTAAAGATTTGGAGCGTGAAGATTTATTGATTGTTAGTGTGAAGCAACCACATATACGTCAAGTACATCAGTATATACGTGAGTCACATAATAACAGTCCGTTATTATTTCTACAAAATGGAATGGGGCATGTAGAATACTTCAAGCAGTTTGCTCAACCTATTTATGTAGGAGTTGTTGAGCATGGGGCATTTCGAAAAGAGGACACAACAGTCATACATTCTGGTTTCGGAAGTATTCAAATAGCAATGCATACAGGCGACAGAAAACAACTACACCTGCTCGTTCAGCACTTAAATCAACTGGATTTTCCGGTTAAGCTTTCTCCGAATTGGAATGAGCTGCTTGTAAACAAGTTAGTTATTAATGCTGTAATTAATCCTTTAACGGCTTTGTTTCAGGTGAAAAACATAGGTGTGATCGAAAATAATGCCATTCAGTTTTTAGCAAAAAAGCTTTGTAACGAAGCATGTTCCGTATTACACTTGAATCCATTAGAGCAATGGGAGCGGATTAAAACGATCGCTTATAAAACTGGTGCAAACACATCGTCCATGCTAGAGGATATTAATCAAGGCAGAAAAACCGAAATAGAAGCAATTTCGTCCTATATACGAAAGAAAAGCACGAGGGATCTGCCGTATACGAATTTTGTATATCGTAGTATTCTAGCATTGGAAGAAAAGAAAGGAATTAGTCATGAATGAGATTAGTATACTACTTATAACGATTCCGATTATTGCAACCTGGCTCTTTTACAAACTCGGAAAAAGAGTATTTTCTCTTGATTGGAGAGCCTTTCATTTTGCGGTAAATTCAACAACACTTTTTTACATACTAGCTGTTAACATTTTAGCAAAGCATATCCTCCAGCAGCAGTTTGTTGGTATAACGATTATACTATTGCTTGTTATTCTTGCGATTGTAATAATTATACAGTGGAAAAAAAATACAGAAGTAGTCTTATGGAAAGGATTAAAAACGATGTGGAGGCTAGCTTTCTTATTGTTTTTCTTCTTATACATATGCGGCCTAGTCGTCATTCTTCTGCTCGCTTTTTTAGCTTAGACGGATTTATTATAAGCTCAAGGTGCTCTGTTGGTGGATTGCTCGCCGATACAACCATGACTCAATCATACAAACAGAATATATGAAAAAAAGAACTGGATTATGTAATATATAGTATGGATACTATTATTATAAAGGGAGTTCTCGTCGATGCGGATTAAGCCGGTACAATTAACGAATGAAAGTAAATTAATGAAAGATTATCGTAATGGAAAGGATGACATTTTGTCCTATTTCGATTATTCCCCTTTTCAAACTTTTTCGCCCGAAAGAATAAAGGCGCTTAGCAATCGGTCGTTCAATCGAGTCGAATTATCAGAAAAATTACAAGCTATGAATAAAGCGTGGGGCGCTCCAGCAACGACATTAAGACAAATAGAACGGTTGAAAGATAAAAGCAGTGTTGTTGTAATTGGTGGACAACAAGCTGGCGTATTAACCGGACCAATGTATACAATTAATAAAGTGATCTCCATTATACAATATGCAAAAAAAGAAGAAATAAAGCTAGGTATACCAGTTATACCCGTATTTTGGATTGCAGGAGAAGATCATGATTTTGAGGAGATCAATCACATTTGGCTTCCAAATCAAAAGCGTATGCACAAGTACGTATTCCAATCATCCGGATTAGAGAAAAGTCCTATATCTAAACAACAGCTAGATAAGGAGCATTTCGATAAGTGGTTTACCGATCTGCTAGAACAACTCCAAGAGACTGAATATACGAAATCA
Organism: Virgibacillus sp. W0430; assembly: GCF_051846935.1. NCBI lineage: Bacteria > Bacillati > Bacillota > Bacilli > Caryophanales > Bacillaceae > Virgibacillus > Virgibacillus sp. W0430. The sequence goes on along the minus strand of NZ_JBPYCS010000004.1, from coordinate 88,396 downwards.
ATACAGGAGATCGTTGCAACGTGCTTAGAAAAGTCAGGAACGTATGTAGACTTTTTTGCCCGGTTGTTATTTCAGCTTTTCAACAAAGAAGGACTCGTTTTATTTGATTCAAACCATGCCGATGCACGACAGCTAGAAAGTACCTATTTTGTTGATTATATAAATAAGCAACCAGATATTGCGGAGGCCGTTTATCGAACAAACCATCATTTAAATCAAGCAGGATATGGCACTTCACTCGATGTTCAATTAGACGATGCTCATCTTTTTTACTTGGATGAGAATGAAAGGATTTTACTTAAGCGAAATGAGCAAGGAGCCTGGGTAGGCAAGCAAAACGAAATATCATTTACAACAGATGAGTTAATCGAAATCGCTAGAAATAAGCCGGATCTGTTGAGCAACAATGTCGTTACTCGTCCTTTAATGCAAGAGCTATTGTTTCCGGTATTAGCGTTTATAGGTGGGCCAGGTGAAATTAGCTATTGGGCTGCTCTAAAACAAATGTTTCATTGTTTTGATATTGAAATGCCGCCAGTCCTTCCGCGTCTCTCCTTTTCATATGTAGATGCAACTATAGAAAAACTATTAACGCGACTAACGATTCATCCAGATGAAGCAATAACGAGAGGTATAGATGAACAAAAGATTAACTGGCTGTCCATGCAACATGATCCTCCAATAGATCAGATGACAGCGCATATTAAAGAAGCGATTTATCGAGTACACAAACCACTTAACAAAGCGGCGCAGGAAATTCGATCCGATATCGGGGCGCTTGCTCATAAAAACGTACACAATTTATATAAGGAAATAGACTTTTTAGAGAAAAAAATGTGTCAAGCAGTTGAAGAAAAGAACGAAAAAACAATCGCCCAATTCGATAAGCTAAACATGGTATTGCATCCAAATGGTGGACTACAGGAAAGAACATGGAACATTCTTTCCTTTTTGAATAAACATGGCGCTTCATTTTTACACGAATTAGTTAACGTAGATTGTTCATTAGAAAACGAGCATTATCTCGTATATTTATAAAGATAAAAGACGGAGGTTGCATATACCTCCGTCTTTTATCTTTTATTATTTGGTACTTTATAAAAGTTCAAGCTCCTAAATTTGTACCAGTAGAAATACGATACAAAACCTACCACAAATCCCCACCTTTTTAAAAACGCACCTTCCTCAACAACACTGCTTTGTTTCCTTTTTATAAAAACAGTGAGAAAACATGTGATAAAATCGCATTTCTCTCAATTTTAGATGTGAGGAAATCAATCTCCATGACAAGGATTTCGGTGCTCTTATAGGTATATTAGACCAATTTCTAATTTATGTATTTCTTTTTAAAAAATAGAGTGGTGAAATGTGGGGCAATGTGGTAACATTATAGAAACATTGATCCATTTAAAGTGGGGCGAACCATATGTTCATGGGGGAATTTCAACATAATATCGATACGAAAGGCCGAATGATTGTTCCGGCGAAGTTTAGAGCTGGACTTGGTGAGGAATTTGTTGTTACACGCGGCTTAGATAAGTGTCTTTTTATTTACCCTATGGATGAATGGAAGGATCTAGAGGAAAAACTAAAGAAGCTTCCCCTTACAAAAAAAGACGCTCGAGCATTTACACGGTTTTTCTTTTCGGGTGCTATGGAATGTGAAGTGGATAAGCAAGGCAGAATAAATATTCCACAGCCATTAAGAAATTATGCTTTATTGGAAAAAGAATGTGTCGTTATCGGTGTATCCAATCGGGTTGAGGTTTGGTCTAGCACTATTTGGGAAGACTACTTTAATGAATCAGAAGGGTCTTTTGGTGAGATAGCTGAGAACCTGATGGATTTTGAAATTTAATTTTGTAATGTGAAAAGCAGGTGGATGTATGTTTGATCACTATAGTGTGTTAAAGAGTGAAACAATTCAAGGACTGGCAATTAAACCAGACGGTATTTATGTTGATTGCACAGTTGGTGGTGCAGGACACTCACTTGAGATTGCTTCCCGTCTTGGAGATAAGGGTCGCTTAATTGCATTTGATCAAGATAAACATGCATTGTTAGCTGCAAAAGAAAACCTAAAAAATTATCTTGATCGGACGACCTTTGTTCACGCTAATTTTAGATATTTGCAAACAGAACTCGAACAGTTAGGAATTACATATGTTGATGGTGTGCTTTTTGATCTAGGAGTATCTTCTCCACAGCTAGATAAAGGGGAGAGAGGCTTTAGTTATCATCAAGACGCACGATTGGACATGCGGATGAATCAAAATGCTTCATTGACAGCTTATAATATTGTAAATGAATGGCCATATGAAAGGCTCGTTTCTATATTTTATAAGTATGGCGAGGAAAAATTTTCAAAGCAAATTGCACGGAAGATTGAAAGCTATCGACAAACAAAACCAATAGAAACAACGCTACAGCTTGTTGAAGTGATTAAAGAGGCAATTCCAGCAGCTGCACGTCGAACAGGCGGGCATCCTGCGAAGCGAATTTTTCAGGCGGTACGAATTGCAGTCAATGATGAACTAGCGGCTTTCAACGACGCGTTGCACCAAGCGGCCAACGTTGTTGATTTAAAAGGGAGAATTGCAGTAATTACGTTTCACTCTTTAGAGGACAGGATATGTAAGCAAGCATTCAAAAAGTGGAGTACACGTAAAGAAATACCTCGTGGGTTACCGATCATTCCTGAGGGCTATGAGGCACCTTTTAAGTTAATAACGAAGAAACCGATCATACCTAATGAAGCAGAGGTTCACGAAAATAGAAGATCTCGTTCTTCAAAATTAAGAATCGTAGAGAAAACGACCGTATGGGATAATGAATTTGCATACGAGGAAGGGTGGCTAAAGAAATGAATACAAGTCAGGCTAGAGATTGGCAACAAGGAGTACATGCTACTACACCACAAAGGAAAAAGCAGGTTACAATAAAAGTACATAAACAGAGCTGGATTACAAAAGGTGAAAAAGCATTGTATTCCATCGTAGCTTTCTGTTTAATAATTGCCGGAGCATATATTGTATTTTATTCATCTTCTACCGATACGTTAAATAGAGAGCTACAGTCACTTGAACACTCTGTGCAAAATCAGCAGCTAAAAAATGAAGGGTTATTATTTCAAGTAAAAGAATTGAGTAGGCCGGAAAGAATAACAAAAACAGCCAAAGAGAACGGGTTAAAAATCCAAGATGCTCAGGTGAAACAAGCAAACGCTTTGAACAACTAGTCAAGGTGGAAATGATATGAAAAAGAATGAACGCACCCATTTTATGACAGCTGTATTAATTTGTTTGTTTGTGTGCCTGTTTGTCCTTCTAACAGGTAGATTTTTGTATATACAAGCAACAGGAGAAATAAACGGTGTTTCATTGGAAGAATGGGCGAAACAAAAAAGATCCGCATCGTATACAATCGATGCGGAAAGAGGAAAGATATTTGATAATATTGGAATGACGTTGGCGTATGATCGACCAACCTTTCGTATCTATGCAATAGTCGATGAACTTTATTCCGATAATCAGAAAGAACCGAAGCATGTTGAAGACTCTCAATCGACGGCAGCCGCTCTTGCTCCATTATTAAATATGGAGCAGCAGGAAATTGTTGAGAGAATTGAAACAGGCAAAGAGAAGGGTTTGTTTCAAGTTGAGTTTGGTAAGAACGGAAAAGCGTTATCACAACAATTAAAAGATGAAATTGAAGCTCTAAATTTACCTGGCATACAGTTTTCAAAAGAGTCGGTACGTTATTATCCAAATGGAATGTTCGCCTCGCATATCATTGGCTTTGCAAGAAAAGAAGAAGGCGATGAAGAAATTAAAGGTATTACTGGTATGGAAAAAGTAATGGATGATATTTTAAGCGGGAAACAAGGGCGTATTTCTTATGAGCGAGATCGTTATAATAAAAAACTTTTAGACCCAAATGAAGTTATCCAACAGCCAGTAGATGGGAAAGATATTTATTTAACAATGGACCAAAAGATTCAAACATTGTTGGAAGATGTAATGAATCAAGTGGATGAAGAATATGAGCCAAAACGAATTACTGCCGTTGTAATGAATCCAAAAACAGGAGAAATCATTGCAATGAGTAACCGCCCGAGCTACAATCCAAACAATCCAGCAAATGTACAAAATTGGTACAATGATGTAGTATCGACTCCATTTGAGCCTGGTTCAACAGTGAAAATGTTTACATGGGCTGCCGCAATAGATGCGGGTGTTTATAACGGAAATGAATGGTATAAGTCTGGAAAATACAAGATTCATGAAAAGATCTCACCTGTTCATGATCATAACGGTGGTCGTGGTTGGGGTTCGATTACTTATGATGAAGGGTTGCAACGCTCTTCAAACGTAGCAGCTTCCAAGTTAGTTTGGGAAAAATTAGGACCTGAAAAATTCTTGGAGTATTTAAAGGCGTTTGATCTGGACAAAAAAACAAACATAGATTTGCCAGGTGAGGTCGCAGGCCAAATATTATATAACCACCCCAGAGAGAAATTAACGAGTGCCTTTGGCCAAGGGAGCACAATGACTCCAATCCAGCAAATGAAAGCTGCAACGGCAATTGCAAATGGTGGGAAAATGGTACAACCATACATTATAAAGAAAATTGTTGATCCAGCATCAAATGAAATTATTGAGGAAAAAACACCTAACGTAGTAGGTGAACCAATTTCTGAAAGTACAGCAAAGCAAGTAATTGACTTGCTCGATTTAGTAGTGAATTCTGAAAAGGGAACTGGAAAACCGTTTCGGTTAGATGATTACTCTGTTGTAGGGAAGACAGGTACAGCTGAAATACCAAATCCAGATGCACGAGGCTACTTGACGGGACACAATAATTATATTTTTTCGTTTTTGGGGATGGCACCTAAAGATGACCCGCGCTTAATGATGCATGTGTCTGTTACACAACCGCAGCTTAAGCCAACAGAAGCTGGATCAGCACCGGTTTCATTTATTTTTAACAACGTAATGGAAACGGGCCTTCATTATTTAAACATAGAGCCCGATAAAGAAAGCTCAAATAATAAGGCGGAAACTGTAAAAGCTCCTCAAATAATTGGTGAGACAATAGATATAGCTGTAGAAAAGCTAAAAGAAATAGGGCTGAACTATACAATTGTTGGTAATGGTAAAAGCGTTACTGCGATGAGTGTGGATCCCGATGACGAAGTCGTACCATCTGATCCTATCCTAGTTATAACGGATCAACCGACGATGCCAAATGTAATTGGTTGGTCTTATCGACAAGTGAGTCAGTTGGCTCGGATGACGAACTTAGATGTTGAGATGGAAGGAACAGGGTATGTTGTAAGCCAAAGTATTAAAGAAGGAAAGCACTTAGATAAACAAATGAAGTTAAACGTAAAATTAGCCCCACCTTTTTCTGAAGAAAAGGACAAACACGAGAATAATGAAGCAGGCGGAGCGTAAAGAAACAGTGTTCTATTCGATTTTTGATTGACATATAGTGGATACAAGCCTACCTATGAAAAGGGGATGGAAAATGAAACGGGTATCTACTATAACAACAAGAAGACGAATAGTTGCTGTTTTTCTTTTTGGCATTTTAATATTTAGTATTATTATTGGTCGTCTAGCCTATGTACAATTTGTAATTGGAAGCGAGTTAACTAATGATGCAATTAATTCATGGAGCAGAGATATAGCGTTTCAAGCAGAACGGGGACAGATATTGGACAAGGATGGTCACGTGTTAGTTGAAAATGTGTCCGCTCCATCCGTAATTGTCGTACCAAGACAAGTTAGCAATCCAAAGGAAACAGCAAGGAAACTGGCGGAAATTCTAGATATGCCGGAAGAAAAGGCATATGAACAAGTTACTAAAACTTCCTCAAGTGTACGTATCCACCCAGAAGGACGAAAAATAACAGAAAAGCAGGAATCCATTATCCAATCGTTAAATATGGACGGTGTTTATTTGGCTAAGGATTCACGTAGACACTACCCGAATGAATTCTTTTTATCTCATGTACTTGGCTTTACTGGCATTGATAATCAAGGGCTAATGGGCCTAGAAGATTATTACGACGATAAATTAAGCGGCAAGGAAGGAAGTTTATCTTACTTTTCAGATGCTAAGGGGGGGAAAATTCCTGAAATTGCCGATATTTATAAGCCTCCAAAGGATGGGCTGCATTTAAAAACGACAATAGATCTGAAAGTACAAACAATTATGGAAAGAGAATTGAATGCAGCCGTTTTAAAATACAATCCAGATGGAGCAATAGCGATCGCAATTAATCCAAAAACGGGTGGCATACTTGGCATGTCTTCAAGGCCGAACTTTGATCCTGCAAATTACCAGGATGTGGAGGCTTCTATTTTTGACCGAAACTTGCCGATCTGGAGCACATATGAACCGGGATCCACGTTTAAAATTATTACATTATCAGCTGCACTGGAAGAAGGGGTTGTTGACCTGTATAAAGATGACTACCACGATAAAGGACATATTAAAGTCGGTAGCTCGAAATTACGTTGCTGGAAAAGTGGTGGTCATGGTCATCAAACATATCTTGAGGTTGTAGAAAACTCATGCAACCCAGGCTTTGTAAACTTAGGTCAAAAGTTAGGGAAAGAAAAATTATTTACGTACATCCATAAATTTGGCTTTGGAAAAAAAACAGGGATTGACTTAGAAGGTGAAGGAAGCGGGATATTGTTCAAAGAAGCGAATGTTGGACCGGTAGAGTTAGCGACTACTGCCTTTGGGCAAGGTGTTTCTGTAACACCGATTCAACAAGTAATGGCAGTGGCAGCTGCAATAAACGGAGGTTTTTTGTATGAGCCTTTTATTGCACAAGCGTGGGTCGACCCTGTAACGGAAAAAATAGTTGAACACGTAGAACCAAAAATGAAAGGGCGTGTAATCTCTGAAGCAACTTCAAAAGAGGTTCGTCATGCATTAGAAAGCGTAGTAGCGAAAGGGACTGGAAGAACTGCTTATGTAGACGGTTATCGTGTTGGCGGGAAAACGGGTACAGCACAAAAAGTGGGAAAGAATGGGAAGTACTTAGAAAATAATCATATTGTTTCATTTATCGGGTTTGCACCAGTTGATGATCCAGAAATTCTCGTATATGTTGCAATTGATAACCCGAAAGATGTCGTTCAATTCGGTGGTGTTGTCGCAGGTCCAATTGTCGGTACGATAATTGAGGATAGCCTTAGTGCAATGGGGATAAAACGGCGAAGTGAAGGACTTGAAAAGGAATATCAATGGCCGGATCGCCCAAAAGTTGAAGTGCCAGATTTAATAGGAACTACTACGGAGAATTTAATGCAATATATGACTAATTTATCAATTGAAACGTATGGAGAAGGAAGTTATATTATCGATCAAGCGCCACAAGCAGGAACAAAAGTGGAACAAGGTGCAAAAATCAGAATTTACGTATCGGATAAAAACGATCGTGATTCTGAATAAAATTTGATATACTGGATAAGGAATTAAACGACATAATTATAGTTCTGTGGTGAATATAAACACAACTGAGTATTGCAATGCTTATTCGAAAATCGTTAGAGAGGATCGTTTCCATGAAACTACAAGAAATTCTTTCTATTCTACCCTATTATAAAATTAATAATGAAATAGGTCATTTAGAAATTAACAAAATTGAAACCGATCATCGCAACATAGAGCAAGGTGACTTATTTATTTGTATACGAGGATTTACTGTAGATGGGCATGACTTTGCTTTGGCTGCGATAGAGAATGGAGCCGTAGCTATTCTTGCGGAAAAAGAGTTAAACGTATCCGTACCAACGATTGTTGTTGCGGATACTTCAAGAGCATTAGCTATGGTTGCTACGAAGTTCTACCATTTTCCTACTCAGAAATTCCCCTTAATTGGGGTGACAGGAACAAATGGGAAAACGACCGTTACGTACTTACTAGAATCAATATGTAATTACCACCGCATGAAAACAGGCTTGATTGGCACAATTCAAATGAAAATTGGTAAACAGGCTTATCCTGTGAAAAACACTACTCCAGATGCACTCTTTTTACAAAAAATGTTTCATCAAATGGCGAATGAAAATGTCGACGCCGTTATGATGGAAGTTTCTTCGCATGCACTTGATTTAGGTAGAGTGTACGGATGTAATTTTGATATAGCCATTTTTACAAATCTGTCACAAGATCATCTTGATTATCATAAAGATATGGATGATTACTTGCGCGCTAAAAGCTTACTGTTTGCTCAACTAGGAAGTCACTACGATGAAAAGCAAAGAAAGTTTGCAATTATTAACTATGATGATCCACATCATGGATTAATTCAAAAAAGTACATCTCAAGCCGTTCTCACTTACGGTTGTACAGAAGGTGCACAAGTGCGTGCGTCAAACATAGTCTTAGATATAAAGCAAACCTCATTTGAACTTGAAACACCAGTTGGCAAAGTGAAAATTAACAGTAACTTGATTGGGAAATTTAACGTTTACAATATGCTGGCAGCTAGTGCAGCAGCCATTGCAATGAACGTTCCGTTATCAACTATAAAAGAAGCACTGCAAGCAGTGAAAGGTGTAAATGGTCGGTTCGAGCAAGTGATGGAAGGGCAAGATTTTGCGGTCATCGTAGACTATGCTCATACACAGGACTCTTTAGAAAATGTATTACAAACAATCAAACAATTTTCGAAACGAAAGGTATACGTTGTCGTAGGATGTGGTGGAGATCGCGACCGAACTAAAAGACCATTAATGGCAAATGCAGCATTAAAGTATGCCGATTGGGCGATTTTTACATCGGATAATCCAAGAACAGAAGATCCGGAAGCGATATTGGCCGATATGACAAATGCGTTGAAAGAGGATCATTTTGAAATTGTAAAAGATCGTAAAGAAGCTATTTATCATGCGATAGACTTAGCTAATAAGGACGATATTGTTTTAATTGCTGGGAAAGGGCATGAGACGTACCAAGAAGTAAATGGCATTAAACATGACTTTGATGATCGATTGATTGCAGGCAAAGCGCTTCGATCCAAGGAGATATAAACTATGTTATTCGAATTAAAATGGCTAGCTGAGCAATTCCCAGTACATCGTGGCAACGTAGAACAAAGCATTTCTATCGAACAAGTTACGACAGATAGTAGGAACCATTCAACGAATGCGCTGTTTATCCCGTTAACAGGTGAATCGTTTGACGGTCATCACTATATAAAGCAAGCAATTGAAAAGGGTTCTATCGCAGCGCTTTGGGATGAAGATAACCAATTGCCGGATTTTTTGCCGGAGGATTTCCCGATATTTTTCACTTCCAATACGTTAGAGGCTTTGCAACTCTTGGCAACAGCGTATCGTAGTGAAATTGAGCCAACTGTAATTGGGATTACTGGATCAAATGGAAAAACAACAACGAAGGATATTGTTTCCACCGTCGTTAAAACTACGTATAAAACCCATGCAACCGAGGGGAATTTAAATAATCATATCGGGTTACCACTCACCATTTTAGCAATGCCGCGGTCAACGGAAGTGTTAATTTTAGAAATGGGTATGAATCATTTCGGAGAAATCGAGCTATTATCAAAAATTGCAAAGCCCGATATTGCTGTAATAACGAATATTGGAGAGTCACATATTGAACATCTTGGATCTCGTGAAGGAATAGCTAAAGCAAAACTTGAAATTACAAGCGGACTAAAGAAAAACGGGTGTTTAATTATAGATGGGGATGAACCATTATTATCTGAAATACGTACTATGAAAGAGCAGATACGCTGTGGTTTTACTTCTGCAAACGATATTAGAATAGAGGATGTAGTGGTTGACCTAGAAGGTACAACCTTTCAAATTACCCGTGAAAATAAATTCACCACCCCTCTTTTAGGGCAGCACCATGCGAAAAATTGCGCCTACGCAATCGCTGTAGCTAAAAAGCTATCAATTCATATGAATAAAGTAAAGCAAGCGATCTCGGCACTGAAAATTACGAACATGCGGTTTGAGCAATTAAAGGGAAGAAATGGGTCAACAATTATTAATGATGCGTACAATGCTTCTCCAACTTCAATGATTGCTTCGATTGAAGTGATAAAGCAAATGAGTCGTTTCAAACATAAAATACTTGTGTTGGGAGATATATACGAGTTAGGTGACTTCTCAGAAACGTTGCATCAATCGATTGCACCTCATATTGACAATCAAATCACAGCATTGTTTACGTACGGAAAAGAATCAGAGACGATTACGAAAGCCGTTGAACAAGAAAATACGATAAGTACATGCGCTCACTTTCACTCGATAAATAAACTAATAAACGCATTAGAGCCTTTATTGACTACAGATACAATCGTTTTGTTTAAAGCGTCAAGAGGAATGCAATTCGAAAAAATTATAAATAAAGTATTATAAGCAATACGAATCGCTGAATAGGACGGTTGCTTTTAGAGGAGGAAAATTTCGTGAATATATATGTATTAACAATGACAATTGCGATCGCATTTTTAATTACCGTCCTTCTATCCCCAATTTTCATCCCTTTTTTAAGGCGTTTAAAATTTGGACAAAGTATTCGGGAAGAGGGTCCGCAATCCCATTTGAAAAAAACGGGTACACCTACGATGGGTGGCTTAATGATTGTTTTTAGTGTCGTCCTTACAACAGTTATTATTGTTAACAAATTTGCTGTCTATCCAATAAGTTATAAGTTCTGGCTTTTATTATTCGTTATTATTTCGTATGGACTACTTGGATTTTTAGATGATTTTATTAAAATTATAAAAAAGCGTAATTTGGGATTAACCTCGAAACAAAAAATGATTGGTCAAGTTGTTATTGCATTAATTTTTTACTTTACTTTACGATCTAACGGCTTTCCCACATATGTTGAAATACCAGGAACGGCTATCCAATTAGAGCTTGGCTGGGGTTATGCGTTATTAATAATTTTTATGCTTGTCGGCGCTTCAAATGCTGTCAATCTAACGGATGGCTTGGATGGTTTGCTCGCAGGAACGGCTACGATTGCATTTGGTGCATTTGCATTGCTTGCTTCACACGCTTTTGTCGATAACGAAGTATCTACAATATTTTCTTTAGCAATCGTAGGTGCATTACTTGGCTTTTTAGTTTTTAATGCACATCCAGCAAAAGTATTTATGGGTGATACAGGATCATTAGCCTTAGGAGCTGCTATTGCAGCTGTAGCTATTTTAACCAAAATGGAATTTATTCTAGTAATTATCGGTGGTGTATTCGTACTCGAGACACTTTCTGTTATAATTCAAGTTATATCATTTAAAACAACAGGGAAACGAGTGTTCAAAATGAGTCCGTTGCATCACCATTATGAGTTATTGGGCTGGTCAGAATGGCGAGTGGTTACTACGTTTTGGCTGATTGGACTTATATTTGCGGTACTTGGAGTTTATATTGAGGTGGGCCTAAGTTGAAGAATCAAACAATACTTCCTTATGAGCATGTACTCGTGTTAGGTTTGGCAAAAAGCGGAACGGCCGCAGCAAAGGTGTTATTAGAGCATGGTATAGCGGTACGAGTCAATGACGGTAAAACAGCAGGAAACGAACAATCGATAAACGAATTGCAAGCGTTAGGTGCAGAGGTAATTACTGGTTCCCATCCAGTCTCCGTCTTGGAAGATGTCACTACAATTGTAAAAAATCCAGGAATTCCTTACGAACATCCCTTAATTCAAGAGGCTAAAAATAGACAAGTTCCAATTATTACAGAAATAGAATTAGCTGGACAGCTTGCAAAAGGACCGATTATAGGTATTACTGGCTCAAATGGGAAAACGACAACGACATCGTTAACAGGCGAAATGCTCATACAAAGTAATCTCTCAGTAAAGATTGCGGGGAACATCGGTACAGCGGCTGTAGAAGTAGCAAACAATGCAGATAGTGAGGAACGATTATTACTTGAGCTTTCCTCCTTTCAATTGCTTGGAGTTCAGTCGTTTCGACCAAAGATAAGTGCGCTTTTAAATATTTATGAAGCACATTTGGATTACCATAAAACAGTGGACAATTATGTTCAAGCTAAATCGAACATTTTTAAAAACCAAACGGCAGAAGACATGCTTGTTTATAATGCAGACGACTCAACAATACTACGAATGGTAAAAGACGCACGCGCTAGACTCGTACCATTTTCTGTAAGAAAGTGGTTTTCAGATGGCGCATGCTTACATGAGCAAGCTATTTATTTTCAAGGGGAACGTATTGTAGACGTAGACGATATTGCGTTAGTAGGTGAGCACAATCTAGCTAATATTTTGGCTGCGATAAGTATTGCTAAATCGTGCGGAGCTACAGACGAAGCAATTAAATATGTTTTAAAAACATTTACAGGGGTTAGACATCGTTTGCAATTTGTTGCTAACATACAAGGCCGATCATTTTACAATGATTCAAAAGCGACAAATGTCCTAGCAACTCAAAAAGCGTTACGAGCCTTTAGCCAGCCAGTAATACTCCTGGCTGGAGGACTGGATCGCGGAAATGGCTTTCAAGCATTAAAGAAAGACTTAACCCATGTGAAGAAAATGGTGCTGTTTGGTGAAACAGCTAAAAAAATACAAAGCATCGCGAACGAATTAAAAATAGAGTCAACGATAGTAGATACTATGGATGAGGCTGTTAAATTAGCTTATAATGTTTCGTCGAAAGGCGATGTTGTACTCTTGTCCCCAGCATGTGCCAGCTGGGATCAATATCGAACATTTGAAGAAAGAGGAGACATGTTTATTCAAGCTGTGCATAAACTAGCATAGGGGCTTGTTTCCTTACTATCTTTTTATATGAGGTTAAAAACACCCCCTTTTAATACTTTTTAAAGGGGTGTTTATTTTGTTTAAAAAATGGTTTCATTATCAGGATGCGCCAGATTATACTTTATTCAGTGTAATTATTATTTTGCTCGTAATAGGTATTGTCATGGTATATAGCTCCTCGTTTATATGGGCGGATTACAAGTATGCCGATACGATGTTCTTTTTAAAAAGGCAACTTTTATTTTCTATCGTCGGTGTAGGTGCAATGATCTTAATGATATTCATTCCTTACGGTACGTGGAAAAAGTATGCGCCAACGCTATTGTTTATTTGTTTTCTGTTACTTCTTGCCGTTTTAATTCCTGGCATTGGAATTGTGCGCGGGGGAGCACAAAGCTGGATCGGTGTAGGTGCTTTTAGTATCCAACCGTCCGAGTTTATGAAGCTAGGCTTGATTATTTATTTATCGGCATATTTAGCGAGCTATCAAAAATATATTACGTCATTGAAAAAAGGCTTTCTACCTGCAATTTTACTCGTTTTTACAGCTTTTGGATTAATTATGCTACAGCCTGATTTAGGAACAGGGGTCGTTCTTGTTTTAACTTGTATGATGCTTATATTTGTTGCAGGTGCAAAAATTTCTCACTTTATTAGCTTAGGTATATTAGGGTTGTTGGGATTTGTATTTCTTATAGTATCCGCACCCTATCGAATTAGCCGAATTACTGCTTTTCTAAATCCATGGGAGGATCCGTTAGGTGATGGTTTTCAAATTATTCAATCACTTTATGCGATTGGACCAGGTGGTTTAATGGGTGTCGGCTTAGGGAAGGGATTACAGAAATACTTCTATTTGCCTGAACCGCAGACGGATTTTATATTTGCAATTGTTGCAGAGGAAACCGGATTTATCGGTGGATCATTTGTAATTCTTTTATTTATATTTTTATTTTGGCGCGGAATAAAAATTGCACTCGAAGCACCGGACGCATTTGGACGTTTTTTAGCTTTAGGGATCGTGTCTATGCTAGCGATTCAAATGATGATTAATGTTAGTGTCGTCATTGGTCTTATTCCTGTTACTGGTATAACACTACCATTTTTAAGTTATGGCGGATCGAGCTTAACGCTAACCTTGGCCTCCGTAGGTATTTTATTAAATATAAGTAAATACACAAGACTTTAGACCTAGATTCAACAAAAAAATGAGGTTGGTAAAATTTAATACGGATAAAATAGCCTGTGCACTATCTGTTTTCGTGAATAATATGCTATAATTCATATATTAAAAGAAACGGTATATCCAAATGATACCGTTTATTTTTTAGTCAATTTAAAATGATTATACTAAAATAGGAAACATCCTAAATAAACGTACGCGTATATTTGTCAAAACAGTAAATGTGGATGGTGCAATGTGTACTAGTATACAAAATCATTTCTGATAAATAAATAGAAGGAAGCAATAAAAATGAAAAAGAAAAACGTCGTTTCCATTGAAGATCGAATCCCAAAGCTGAAACAGGCTAGAAAAAAGAAAGCAAATCGGCGATTAATATTTTATCTCTCTATATTTTTCATTTTAATTTCCATTATTGTTTATTTACAATCACCATTAAGCCATATAAAACAAATAGAAGTAAAAGGTAATGCATTTTTAAAGGAAGACGAAGTTATCGCTTTAAGTGAACTATCTACGCGGACAAATATTTGGGCAATCGATCGGACAGGCATTGGTGAAACAATTAAAAAGAATCCAGTTGTTGATCAAGTGGAGGTTGTACGAAAGCTGCCTTGGACTGTAGAAATCCATCTAAAAGAGCATGATCTTATAGGATACATCGAGCAAAAAGGGGTGTATCATCCGGTGTTGGAAAACGGCGAAAAGTTAACAACGATTAATGCTTCGGTTGTTGGTGATGCGCCATTAATGTCGAACTTTAACGATGCAGGATTTTTAACAAAGATGGCGAAGGAGCTCCAACAATTGCCAGATAGTATTTTACATTTGATTTCAGAAGTATCTTGGCAACCGACAGAAAAAAATAAGTATAAAATTATTTTATATATGAATGATGGCTATACCGTAAATGGTACGATAAGAGGATTTTCTGAAAAAATGAAAGCATATCCTTCTATTGTTTCCCAGCTTAATCCACAAGAAAAGGGTATAATACATATCGGTGTAGGTTCTTACTTTGAAAAGACGAATGAAAGTAACAAAGAGGAAGCAGAACAAGATGATTCATGATTGAAAATACAAACTAATTTTACATTAATTAATCTACATCCATTTGATCACAAATAGATCAACGCGTAGTTTAATATATTAAAAAACGATTTGACCTGATAGAATATGAACGGATATTAGGAGGTGCCTCGACATGAATCAAAGTGAAATATTAGTAAGCCTTGATATAGGTACAGCAGAAATTAAAGTTATTATTGGAGAAGTATTAAATGACTCCTTGAATATTATCGGTGTGGGGACAGCTAAATCTAGTGGAATGAAAAAAGGTGCCATTGTTGATATTGATGAAACCGTCCAATCGATACGAAATGCGATTGAGCAAGCAGAGCATATGGTAGGAATGCAAATTGAGCGTGTTGTTGTTGGTATAAATGGAAATCATATTCAGCTCCAGCCGTGTCACGGGGTTGTTGCAGTACAAAGTGAAAATAGAGAGATCGGTGACGAGGATATTGCAAGAGTCATTGATGGTGCACAAGTAATATCAATCCCACCAGAACGTGAAATTATTGATGTAATTCCTAAACAGTTTATTGTGGACGGTTTAGACGAAATTAATGATCCGCGTGGAATGATTGGTGTTCGTTTAGAAATGGAAGGAACGATAATAACGTGCTCTAAAACATTTTTACATAATATTTTAAAATGTGTGGAACGGGCGCATCTAGAAGTATTGGATATTTGCTTACAGCCACTAGCTGCTGGGACCGTTGCACTGTCCAAGGATGAAAAAAACTTAGGTGTCGCTTTAGTAGATATCGGTGGAGGATGTACGACAGTTTCTGTATTTGAGCATGACCATCTAGTTTCTACAAGTATGGTGCCACTTGGTGGAGATAATATTACAAAGGATATTTCTATCGGACTTCGTACGTCTACTGAAGAAGCGGAAGATATAAAGAAAAACTATGGACATGCCTTTTACGATACTGCGCAAGAATCGGAAACTTTTGAAGCGTTTATCATCGGCAGTAATACGAAGCAAACGTACAATCAATTAGAAATTTCAGATATGATTGAAGCACGCCTGGAAGAAATATATGCCTATGCAATGAGAGAAATTCGTAAAATGGGATACCAAGATGTACCAGGGGGATATGTTTTAACGGGTGGAACAATGAAAATGCCAGGTGTATTAGATCTTGCACAAGATGTATTTAGAGCGAATGCTCGAATTGCGATTCCAGATTATATCGGTGTAAGGGAACCACAATTTACAGTTGGTGTTGGAACCTTGCAATTTGCTTACCGTAATGCGAAAATACAAGGAAAAGAATTGTTTCCTTCTGTAATTATGTCTACGCCTGATCAACCAGCAAAACGACCAAAAAAGCAGCGTAATCATGCAGAGGGTAAAAAGGAAAAGAAAGAGTCAGGGATGGCGAACCTATTTAAGTATTTCTTTGATTAATCAATAGTTTTATTCAGTAGTAGAAACATAGAACAATCAATGTTTCTCGAGCGACGCATATTAACTGCTTTTTGAAATCCTGTGATTTTACATATTAGGAGGAACAAATTATGTTAGATTTTGATACAAATATGGATCAATTGGCCACAATTAAAGTAATTGGAGTTGGTGGCGGCGGAAATAATGCGGTTAATCGTATGATCGAACATGGTGTTGAAGGTGTAGAATTTATTGCGGTAAATACCGACTCACAAGCATTAAACTTATCTAAAGCTGAAGTGAAGCTACAAATAGGTGGCAAGCTTACCCGAGGACTAGGTGCGGGTGCAAACCCTGAAGTTGGTAAAAAAGCAGCTGAAGAAAGTAAAGAGCAAATCGAAGAAGCATTACAAGGCGCTGATATGATTTTCGTTACAGCTGGCATGGGGGGCGGAACTGGAACGGGCGCTGCTCCAGTGATTGCTCAAGTGGCTAAGGAACTTGGTGCTTTAACAGTTGGTGTAGTTACACGACCTTTCTCTTTTGAAGGAAGAAGACGTTCTACCCAAGCGATTACCGGAATCGAAACGTTAAAAAGCAACGTTGATACTTTGATTGTTATACCAAACGATCGCTTATTGGAAATTGTGGACAAAAACACCCCTATGCTTGAAGCATTCAGAGAAGCAGATAACGTTCTTCGTCAAGGTGTTCAAGGAATATCTGACTTAATTGCAAAGCCAGGGCTAATTAACGTGGATTTTGCTGACGTTAAAACGATTATGTATGATAAAGGGTCAGCATTAATGGGTATTGGTGTAGCTACTGGTGAAAATAGGGCGACAGAGGCAGCTAAAAAGGCTATTTCATCTCCATTATTAGAAACATCAATAGATGGCGCTCATGGGATCTTAATGAATATTTCTGGCGGGACAAACTTAAGCTTATATGAAGTACAGGAAGCGGCTGATTTAGTAACATCTGCTGCAGACGATGAAGTGAATGTTATTTTTGGTTCCGTTATAAATGAAAATTTAAAAGAAGAAATTATTGTTACCGTTATCGCTACTGGCTTTGACGAAACAAAACATATGAATCAAAATAAAGCGAAACGACCTGTAACAATGACGCATCAGCATGCGGCTACAAAAGCGAATGAACCTGAACAAGTAGATGGAAATGATTCTAGTTCAGCAAATCATGAAGATACTTTAGACATACCTACTTTCCTTAGAAACCGCAATCGCAACCGTCGATAAGTAGGTAAGGGGAAATATTACTGTAATGTTGCTATACCAAAAAAGAAAAGATGATACCGATCAAATAATTTTACTGATTGGTGTCACTTTTTCTTTTTTTTTTGGCTCTACAATAAATAGTGTTCGTGAAGAAAAATCATATTACTTTTTGGTAGGGAAGTGTGCAATAAGGCTGTTAGCCCTCTTTAAGCGGACTGGAGCGAAAGTCGACGGACTCCTACGGAAATAGCACGCGCCCGAAGATCACTGTAGCGAATCGGATAGAGGAGCTACAGAAGCTGAGGTCGTGCCGGTTTAAATCCTGTTGGCTGTAGTGCAAGTTAGCGAAATCAGGACGCAAGCTGATATTTTCGTTCTACTTCATTAGTAGGTATTCCTCGACCTAAAATACATCACCAACGTCATTTGACAAAGAACTATATTTTTTAGAACTAGAAAAACGCTTAAGTAAACGACAACTCCGCTGTTTTTTCTTTCAAAACGCTTGCCTATGATCGTTAACACGATCACTCCCATCTTTTAGATAAAATAATTAGTTGAAGTAAGTACGAAATGAAAAAGCCGATAAACTCCATGACGATTTGGGAAAGCATACACCGACAAACTTGCCGAAAAATAGTTGAAAATAGTCTCGTTCTGCATACAGGATATGACAGACTTTGCTCGATGGCTCAGCTATACTTCATATAATTGAACTAGCCTAGTACGAATTAATGCTAGTGAAGAGAGGAAGAGCATCGTGGCAATATATCTGGACGTAGTCTGGCTATTGAACTTTTTAATTGATTTGCTACTCTTGCTGCTAACTCAGGCATTAGCAAAAGTTCATACGAAAAAGGTCAGAGTTCTTTTCGGTGCCTTTGTCGCGTCATTACTCGTGCCAATCTCGATATATTTTCCAGCATCTTTTTTTACAACCTTTTTTGGGAAAGTTTTATATTCGATTGTTATTATATTTTGTACGTTTCCTTTCGTTTCTTTGTATCAAGTGATTAAATTATTGTTTCTTTTTTATTTTATTTCATTTTCTATAGGGGGTGGATTATTCGGTATACATTTTTTACTTCAAGATACCTTTCAACGATCTGGAAATGGATTTCTAACATTTCATGGTGGTTATGGGGATCCGGTCAGTTGGTTTCTTGTAATTATTGGTTTCCCATTTGTTTGGTTATTTACAAAGAACCGTATGGACAAGCACGCGGTCGAAAAGATTCGATATGATCAATTATATCCGGTCACAATACAAATGAAAGGGAACAGTTATACAACGACAGGCTATATTGATAGTGGCAACCAGCTAGTAGATCCATTAACGAAAAAGCCTGTTATTGTTTGTGATAAGTCATTTCTGTTGCACTGGTTTACCGAACAGGAATGGAAGCTTTTAGAACTGGCATTTCAATCGTTTGATTTCTCACACGTTCCTGGCAAATGGGAAAATGATTTACATTTTGTTCCATACCAAGGTGTTGATGGTAGCAGCCAGTTTTTACTCGCACTAAAGCCAGACAAATTAATTATTGAATACGGTGAAAAGGCAATAACGACAAAGCATTGTTTAATTGGTATACAATTTGCTCAGTTGACACACGATGATAGCTATCACTGTTTATTGCAACCGCAAATAATTAAACTGGCTGCATGATGAAGTACATACAACTAAAATAAAGTTAGAAGGAGCGATGACTGTTGACCGGAATGAAATTACGTTTACGCTTAGCTTGGTATAAACTTTTAATTAAATTAAAAATTAAAACGGATGAAATTTATTATATTGGAGGGAAGACAGCATTACCTCCTCCCCTGGAAAAGGACGAAGAGAAAAAGCTATTACAATTATTACCAAAAGGAGATCAATCGGCACGTGCGATATTAATTGAACGCAATTTGCGTCTAGTTGTATATATTGCTCGTAAATTTGAAAATACAGGTATTAATATTGAAGATTTAATTAGTATCGGAACAATTGGTCTTATAAAAGCAATTAACACATTTAATCCGGAGAGAAATATAAAGCTGGCAACGTATGCCTCACGTTGTATTGAAAATGAAATACTCATGTATTTAAGAAGAAATAACAAACTTCGATCCGAAGTATCTTTTGATGAGCCGCTGAATGTTGATTGGGATGGAAATGAGTTACTCTTATCAGACGTTTTAGGAACTGAGATTGACATTATTACGAAAAATCTTGAAACAAAAGTAGATAAACAATTACTAACAAATGCTTTATCCCAACTAAATGATCGTGAAAAACAAATAATGGAGCTCCGATTTGGTTTAATAGGCAAGGAGGAAAAAACACAAAAAGATGTAGCAGATATGTTAGGGATATCGCAGTCATATATTTCTCGATTAGAAAAAAAAATAATTCGCCGACTGAAAAAAGAATTTAATAAGATGGTGTAGGTAGAAGCGTCGATGTACGTGCATTTCTCTTAAAGGCAAAATATTTCAACCATTTTTTTACTTTTTAAGCTTGCATAAAAAATCTCTCAGGAGGAGATACTGTCCTCATACAGCATCACCAACTGGGAGGTAAAAGAGAATGCTAAGACATAAGGTTGAGATATGTGGTGTTGATACATCAAAGCTACCAGTATTAAAAAACGAAGAAATGAGAAAGTTATTTGCTAAGATGCAATCAGAAGGAGACTTATCAGCAAGAGAAAAGCTTGTAAATGGCAATTTACGGCTCGTATTAAGTGTGATTAAACGATTTAATAATCGTGGTGAATATGTAGATGATTTATTTCAAGTTGGATGTATTGGGCTCATGAAGTCAATTGATAATTTTGATTTAAGCCATAATGTTCGTTTTTCGACATATGCTGTTCCAATGATTATCGGCGAAATTAGAAGATACTTACGTGATAACAATCCGATTCGGGTGTCTCGTTCTCTACGGGACACAGCATATAAAGCTCTTCAGATTAGAGAAAGACTTATTAGTAAAACACAAGAAGAGCCGACCCCTATGGAGATTGCCGAGGAAATGGGTGTGCCACATTCTGATATTATATTTGCAATGGACGCAATTCAAGATCCTGTTTCTCTGTTCGAGCCAATTTATAATGATGGGGGCGACCCTATTTATGTGATGGATCAAATTAGTGACACAAAGAATTCTGAAGAGTTATGGGATGATAAGCTCTCACTTAAGGAAGGCATGCATTTACTCGGAGATAGAGAAAAGATGATATTGGATAAACGATTTTTTCAAGGAAAGACACAAATGGAGGTTGCAGAGGAAATTGGAATTTCGCAAGCACAAGTATCGAGACTTGAAAAGGCCGCAATCGAACAGATGAATAGTGACATGTTTCAATAAAAACGTACTCGACTAAAACTAAATGGCCAACTCCTGCTGTATTCTGAAATAGTACAGGAAGTAGTTTTATTCCGAGAATACGGACGCTGCATTGGAAAGTATAAATTGTCATGTAAGACTTTGAGCGATCAACGATATAAAACAGCAAAGTCAGACAGTTCAGTTCTTAGAAACTGGATTATCTGGCTTTTTTTGCATTCAAGATCGGATTAATTACTGAAATCAACAATGACAATTAACTCAAACTACGATAATAATAAAAAAAGACCTTCTATAAAAATGAAAAATATATGGATACTTGCATATAAATGGATAATAAGGTGGTGAAACGGAATGATTAAACTATCGCAATTACAATTAAAAGAAATTATTGTAGTGAATAGTGGAAAGCGCCTCGGATTTATTCATGATTTGGAAATTGACCCTGACCGTGGCTTTATTATTGCGCTCATTGTTGCAGATCGTGGAGCAAAAGGGACAATGTTCAAAAAAGTCGAAGAGCGAATGGTGTATTGGGAACAAATTACAACGATCGGTTCAGATGTTATTCTTGTTAATGAGTAATAATCCGTCTTAATTTCTTACAGAATGAATGAAGAAAACAGAAAATATGGTAGAATAATGTAGAAGCAATTATTTTCTCAATTAATTATTAAATATATACAATATTATTGGACAATATTTGAACAGGAGAGATACGACGCAATGGATGTACGATCGAACTTAAAAACAATCGAAGAAAATATAGAACGAGCATGTGAAAAAGTAAATAGAAAGCGTGAAGAAATAACGATAATAGGTGTAACAAAATATGTTACAATAGAACGAACAGAAGAAGCTATCCGTGCCGGAATTACAAATATCGGTGAAAATCGAGCAGAAGAATTGACAAGAAAATATAATAGTATAGATAACGAGGCTACCTGGCATTTTATCGGTACATTGCAATCTCGAAAGGTGAAGGACGTTATTGATAAGATAAATGTAATTCATTCACTGGATCGATTATCTGTTGCTAAACAAATTGACAAGCGTGCAAATAGCCCAATTGAATGTTTTATACAAGTAAATGTAAGCGGAGAAGAATCAAAGCATGGGTTATCCCCAGAGGAAACGCTACCTTTTATTAAGCAGCTGGAATCGTATGAAAAGGTTCGTGTTGTTGGGTTGATGACGATGGCTCCCCATGTAACAGATGAAGCATTATTAAGAAAAGTTTTTAGAGATTTAGCTGAATTACGAGACAGCATCCAACGAGAACAATTGGCTCATGCCCCTTGTGCGTATCTTTCAATGGGAATGAGTAATGATTATGAGCTAGCAATTGAAGAAGGTGCAACTCATATTCGTATCGGTTCCAAACTAGTTGGAACAAATGAAACGTGAGGTGATCGTATGAGCATTAAAAATAAGTTTAAAAATTTTTTTACAGTTGATGAGACGTATGAATATGTTGAAGATACGGAATATCCCCACGAAGGTTTACAAGATAAGCAAGATGGAAAAAATGTAGTAAATTTATCTAAAATCCAGCAGCCGACATCAAGAGTAGTACTTTGTGAACCGAGATCATACAATGAAGCACAAGAAATAGCAGATAATATAGTTAATCGACGTGCGGTTGTAATTAATTTGCAACGTGTTGACCATATGCAAGCAAAACGAATTGTTGATTTCCTTAGCGGGACCGTTTATGCGGTGAAAGGTGATATTCAAAAGCTAGGCCCTGAAACGTTTTTATGTACGCCCGATAATGTGGATGTAACGGGTTCGATAACCGATTCGCCAGTGGAGTCGGATGAATTTGATAAAGGATGGTAGTCGATTATGTGGCAATTATACAGTATTTTAGATCTTGCTTTAGTTATTTATAGTTATGCTTTACTTATTTATATATTAATGTCCTGGTTTCCGGGCGCTAGGGAATCTTCATTTGGCAATTTTTTAGGTGGAATGTGTGAACCGTATTTAGAGCAATTTAGAAAATTCATACCGCCTATCGGGATGATTGACATTTCCCCTATTGTTGCGATTTTTGTATTATATTTAGCACGAAGTGGCCTGCTCGCTTTATTTCAAATGATTGGATGAATGAATAACAATGAGTATTTATCAGCATTTTAGAGCGGATGAGCATTCTTTTATCGATAAAGTGTTATCATGGAAAGAAACAGTAGAACAAACATATTGCAGTCATTTAACGGATTTTTTGGATCCACGTGAACAACACATTTTAAAAAGTATAGTCGGCACAGCAAATGCGGATGTTCAATTTGCTTTCTTTGGTGGGACAGGAGATACGGAAAGAAAACGATCCGTCATTGCACCATTTTACGAAGAAATAACCAGCACAGATTATCAATTGGCGCTACTACAAGCCACATATCAAAGGAAATTTAATGAGATTACACATCGACATGTTTTGGGGGCTTTTCTATCTTTAGGAATTGACCGCAAAAAGCTTGGAGATATTATCGTTACAGAAGACCGGATTCAAATTGTTGTTGCGGCAGAGATTGCAACTTACGTCGTTGCTCATTTAACACGAATTAAAAATGCTTCCATTCAATTGAAGCAAATAGCATTCTCTAATCAGCTGGAAATGAAACCGGAGTGGGATGAATCTATTAAAACCGTAGCATCTTTACGTCTAGACGTCGTACTAAAGGAAATATATCGATTATCAAGGAAAAGTGCTGTTCAATACATTCAAAAAAAAGCAGTAAAAGTAAATTATAAAGTAGTGGAGGACAGCGCATTTCAGTTAATGGAGGGAGATTTGCTTTCAGTTCGAGGCAAAGGACGAAGTAAGCTAAAACAAATTCATGGGCAGACAAAGAAAGAAAAACTGCGGATTACGACAGCTATATTGAAAATGTAACCGAAATAATTTCGTGATTTCGTTTTAAACACTAGAGTGAACCGCTAAGAACTTTGTCAGAAATTAGTGGAGTTATTCGAATTTTATATTATAATAGGATAAAATGGACCGATTAATGAGGAGGTGGCATACGTGCCGTTATCACCACTGGATATTCATAATAAGGAGTTTACCCGCAGCTTTCGCGGTTACGACGAAGATGAAGTGAACGACTTTCTTGATCAAGTAGTTAAAGATTATGAGTTAACGATTAGAGAAAAAAGAGAATTAAAAGAGAAAGTGAAAGAATTAAATGAAAAAGTTGGCCACTTTACAACTATTGAAAATACGTTAAATAAGTCGATTGTAATTGCTCAGGAAACAGCGGAAGAAGTAAAAGGGAACGCACGTAAAGAAGCAAAGCTTATAATTAAAGAAGCAGAGAAAAATGCGGATCGTATAATAAACGAAGCGTTAAGTGAATCGAGAAGAATCTCTATGGATGTAGAGGAATTGAAAAAACAAGCAAAAGTATTTAGAACACGTTTAAAAATGCTAATTGAGGCCCAATTAGATATGGTCGGTACGAACGATTGGGAAGAGCTGTTTGATGCGGAATTAGAAAAAAATCAAGAATATGCGGAAAAAGTAGAGTAATACGTCATTAATAGGAACGTGAGCCTTGACGTTGTTTGGAATTTTACATATAATTCATTTCATATACATTGCTTAAACGATTAATAGGCGTCCTAACGCTAATAAATACGATGATGGGAACGAATAAAAGTATAGATCTTGTTAAGCGAGTCAGGGAGCGGTGAAAGCCTGGTACAGATACCTTTTATTTTATCATTCCGGAGTAGCCATTTGAAACTAAGTAGAATCGGCCGATTCATTCACGTTACGAATGATAAAGTGGATTTATTTATAAATTTATGAGGGTGGTACCGCGGGTCTTCTCGTCCCTTTTCCAGGGATTTTGAGGCCTTTTTTATTTTTATGAAAAAATTGTTAATTAAACGTTTGTAAGGAGGATAAATAAATGAATTATAAAGACACGTTGCTCATGCCAAAAACAGAATTCCCAATGCGGGGCAACCTACCAAATAAAGAACCAATTCGTAGACAGGATTGGGAAGATAGAAATTTGTACGAGAAAAATTTAGAAAGAACAAAAGATAGACCGTTGTTTATTTTACATGATGGGCCTCCGTATGCGAATGGTGACCTCCACATCGGGCATGCATTGAATAAAATATTAAAAGATTTTATTACCCGCTATAAATCAATGGCTGGGTATCATGCACCATATATTCCGGGGTGGGACACACACGGTCTGCCAATTGAGACGGCGCTAACGAAAAAGAAAAAAATTAATCGAAAACAAATACCGGTGGCAGAGTTTCGCCAAATGTGTGCCGATTATGCGATGGAACAAATTGATAATCAGCGTGAGCAGTTTAAACAGCTCGGTGTGCGAGGCGATTGGGATAATCCGTATATTACTCTTACGAAAGAATATGAAGCGGCACAAATTAAAGTTTTTGGAGAGATGGCGAAAAAAGGATACATTTATAAAGGATTAAAGCCTGTCTATTGGTCTCCATCCTCTGAGTCTGCATTAGCAGAAGCCGAGATTGAATACAAAGATAAACGCTCACCTTCTATTTATGTCGCATTTGAAACGATTGATGGAAAAGGATTGCTTGAAGGTGGAGAGAAGTTTATTATTTGGACAACGACACCATGGACAATTCCTGCTAACTTAGGTATCAGTCTTCATCCAAATTTAGAATACGTAGTCGTTGCAGTAAACAATGAAAAATATGTTGTTGCTCACGATCTATTAGAACCACTTGAGGAAGAATTTGGCTGGGAAGAGGCGACTATCGTTAAAACCTTTAAAGGTCAAGCAGCAGATAAAATTGTTGCAAAGCATCCGTTTTACGAGAGAGAATCAATTGTAATGCTAGGAGACCATGTAACAACAGAGGCTGGAACTGGTTGTGTGCATACCGCACCTGGTCACGGGGAAGATGATTTTTATGTAGCGAAGCAATACAATATCGATGTACTATGTCCGATTGATGAAAGAGGGTATTTTACGAAGGAAGCACCTGGCTTTACAGGGATGTTTTATGACGAAGCGAATAAAGCAGTTACAGAAAAGCTAGATGAAGTCGGTGCACTACTATTGCTAAAGTTTATTACACATTCGTATCCACATGATTGGCGTACGAAAAAACCGACGATTTTCCGTGCAACATCACAATGGTTCGCTTCCATTAAAGACTTCAGACACGATATTTTACAAGAGATTAAAAAAGTAAATTGGTATCCACATTGGGGCGAAACCCGTTTATATAACATGGTTCGTGACCGAGAAGATTGGTGTATTTCCCGTCAGCGGACGTGGGGCGTTCCAATACCAGTATTTTATGGTGAGGATCAGACGCCGATTATTACGGATGAAACAATTCAGCACGTATCAAACTTATTTGCAGAATACGGATCAAATATTTGGTTTGAATGGGAAGCGAATGAGCTGTTACCGGATGGCTTCACATCCGAACATAGTCCAAATGGCATCTTTACAAAAGAAACGGACATTATGGACGTATGGTTTGATTCTGGTTCATCACATGAAGGAGTATTGATGAACCGAAAAGATCATGTACGCCCAGCAGATATTTATTTGGAGGGCAGTGACCAGTATCGAGGGTGGTTTAACTCCTCTTTATCAACAGCTGTCGCAGTTACAGGGAAAGCACCATATAAAACGATTGTCAGCCATGGTTTTGTCTTAGATGGAGAAGGACGAAAAATGAGTAAGTCAATTGGGAACGTTATGGTTCCTTCCAAAGTACTTAAACAACTAGGGGCAGATATTCTCCGTTTATGGGTATCTTCAGTTGATTATCAAGCTGATGTTCGTATATCGCCTGAAATTTTAAAACAAGTTTCTGAAAGCTACCGGAAGATCCGAAATACGTTCCGTTTTATACTTGCCAATTTAGCCGACTTTGATCCGAATAAGGATACAGTTGCAGAAGCAGAACTACAGCCTGTGGATAGATATATGTTATATCGTTTACAAAGCCTCGTTACCGATGTAAAAGAAGACTATGATCACTATGAATTCTCGTCTATTTTCCATCGAATTCATAATTTCTGTGCGGTTGACCTTAGCTCGTTTTACCTTGATTTTGCGAAGGATATTTTGTATATCGAGGAAGCGAATAGCCCACTTCGTCGGAGTATACAGACGGCTTATTATGAAATTCTGACAAGTATTGTGAAGTTGTTGACACCAATTATTCCGCATACGGCAGAAGAAGTGTGGGAATATATACCTGGTGTTGATGCGGAAAGCGTACAGCTTACAGATATGCCAGAGCCAAGAGAAATTGAACAATTTGGACAAGATGATCAGGCTAAATGGAATCATTTTATGAATGTACGCGATGACGTCCTAAAAGCGTTAGAAGAAGCTAGAAACGACAAAGTAATCGGCAAATCTTTAGAAGCTAAAATTACGCTAACTGCAAAAGATGAAGAAACAAAAGCTGTACTTGAAATGATTCCAAATGTGCATCAATTGCTCATCGTATCGGAAGCAGTTGTTTCAACTACAGTGAGTGACAATGCGAAAACGTATAAGTACGTTCATGCTGTAGTAGAAAAGCATACTGGAGAGAAATGTGAACGTTGCTGGATGTCTTCGCATACGGTTGGTGAAAACGAACAGTATGAAGCGCTCTGTACACGTTGTGCTGAAATTGTCGATGCGCACTATGCAGAGTAAATACGTGCGATAAATATAGATTGTTTTTGACTTTTAACAATTAGTACTAATAGGCATCGGAATTTCCCTTATTAGCAGGAACTTTCCGTTGCCTATTTATTTAATTTCAATTAATTTCATAGAAGCGCCTATTATAACGGTTTCTTTGCAAATGACGTTGGTGATGTATTTAAGTTGAGGAATACCTAATCATGAAGTAGAACTAAACATTACAGCTTGTGCTCTGATTTCGCTGACTTGGACTACAGCCGACAGGTTTTCCGTGAGAACGGCCTCGGCTTCTGCACACCCTTCAATGTTGTTTAATTTGCATAGCAACACCAACTCGTCTGTGTGGAATCCGGATCCAGGCAGACTCCTGCAGGAAAAGCAACAGCCGAAAATCCATTTTAAAAGTTTTGGGGCAACCTTTTAAAATTAGTTGAGGTGTTGCCTGCGGAAAGCGTAGTGTATATCTACTGCGGACGGTAGGAATCAATACTAAAATTAACGAATACAAAGAGAGGTTTTTTAACTTCTTAAAATAACACCCACAAATACTTGACTCAATCAATGTCCATAATAAAGTTGCACTTTTACATAAAAAGTTTTAGTCTATGAATAGTACATATGAATTGTAAGCATAAGGTACGTGTAGTCTAGTCAAATCGGAGGAACATATATGCTTTTATACTATATTATTGCATTACTTGTTATTGGGTTCGATCAAATTACGAAGTGGATTGTTGTAAGTAAGATGGACCTTTATGAACAAATCCCTATTATCGATAACTTTTTTTATTTAACATCTCACCGGAACAAAGGGGCCGCTTGGGGAATTTTACAAGATCAAATGGTATTTTTCTATATAATTACTACGATTGTAGTAATTGGCATAATATATTATATGGAAAAGCATGCGAGAGAGAACAAGTTGCTCGCATATGCATTAAGTTTAATTCTCGGTGGTGCAATCGGAAACTTTATTGATCGCTTATTTCGAAAAGAAGTTGTTGATTTCTTTGATTTTATTATTTTTACGTATGACTATCCGATATTTAACATTGCTGATGCTGCACTTGTAGTTGGTGTATTCATAATAATTATCGCTACCGTGCTCGATGAAAAGCAGAAAGGGAAAGAAAAGCGATGAAACAATTTGAACATGTTGTAACCGAAACTGAGGAGAATACACGTCTTGATAAAGTATTAACAAATAATTCGCACCTTTCCAGATCACAAGTTCAAGCTTTAATTACGAATCAATCCGTTAAGGTCAATGATCGTGTCGTTAAAGCTAATTATAAATGTGGACGTGGGGATGTTATTCAGTGGTCATTACTAGAAAAAGAAGAAACAAAAATAGAACCAGAACAAATTCCTCTTGATATTGTATACGAAGATGAACACATCTTAGTCGTTAATAAGCCAAAAGGGATGGTTGTTCACCCCAATGAACAAACGACAAGTGGCACACTAGTAAACGCGTTGCTATTTCATTGTAAGATCTTATCCACGCTTGCTGGGCCGCTTCGACCTGGAATTGTGCATCGAATTGATAAAGATACGAGTGGTTTGATCGTAATTGCGAAAACCAATGAAGCACATCAATTTCTAACAGATGAGTTACTTAACAGAAATATTAAGCGTGAATACGAGGCAATTGTTCATGGAGTGCTTGACCATGATTCGGGATTGATTGAAGCACCGATTGCAAGAGATCCGAAAAACAGACTTCGAATGGGTGTTGTGGAAAATGGAAGGCGAGCAATCACTCACTTTCAAGTAAAAACGCGATACAAAGATTTCACACATATTATTTGTAATTTGGAAACTGGAAGAACACATCAGATTAGGGTACACATGAACTATATTGGTCATCCACTTTATGGGGATACGAAGTATGGGCCGCGAAAAAGTGACCTGCAGGGACAAGCATTGTTTGCCAAAAAACTAGCCTTTTATCATCCGACAAAAGCGGAGTGGTTGACGTTTGAAATAGATCAGCCGAAAGAATTTGCAACAGTAATTAATCGATTAGAAAAAATGAGTTGACAGAAGGAACAAATTTTGAAATAATAAATCAAACAAAATAGCAATCCTTTAATTTAGTCCTGTGAGACTAATAAGGTAATAATGACATTATAAAGTTAATTGTCTAATCCCTTTTTCTCACTAGGAAAAAGGGATTTTTACATGCTAAAATTTATAATTAATTATGAATATGAATGAAGTCTATTTATAAACGGGATTTAACTGTCCGATTTAGGGGGAGTAAGATGAATAAAAAAACGTCTGTAATGGATCCATCTGCTATGATGCGAGCTTTAACGAGGATAGCCCATGAAATTGTTGAGCGCAACAAAGGAGGAGAAAACCTTGTTTTAGTAGGCATTAAAACGAGAGGTGTTCCACTTGCAAAGCGTTTACAGGAAAAAATCAAACAGATTGAAAATAGGAATGTTCCTATTGGAGAGCTTGACATTACTTTATACCGAGATGATTTAGAGGAAGCTTCGACCGACCCACAATTAAAAGAAACAAATATTGAAACAGATATTACAGGTAAAACAATCGTTTTAATAGACGATGTGTTATACACTGGTCGAACGGTCCGAGCAGCAATGGATGCGGTTATTGATTTAGGTAGACCTGGACAAATTCAATTAGCCGTACTAGTTGATCGAGGGCATCGGGAATTACCGATACGGGCTGATTATGTAGGGAAAAATATACCGACAGCAGAACAGGAAATAATCGTCGTTAAATTAGAAGAAATTGATAAACAAAACGATGAAGTTAGTATTTATGAATAAAATATGAAAAACCTTTAATTAAATCCAGAGAGATTTAAAAGGTTGTACGAGTAGCGTGTGGTTATACATGCATGCCTCTTTGCGACCTTTTGCAAAGAGGCATTTTTGTATTTAAAAATACAATAAAGGGAGAGAGCTTGATGAAACATTTTATTTCTGTGAACGATTTACAAACGACAGACGTGCTGGATATCCTGGATTTAGCTGAACACTATCGCAAATACGACCATTTAAAGACACAAAAACAGTTGTTTGCAGCGAATTTGTTTTTTGAGCCAAGTACACGTACGAAGATGAGTTTTATCGTTGCTCAACGTAAGCTCGGGATAGAGTCACTAGATTTTCACTCTGAAACATCGAGCATGAAAAAGGGAGAATCGTTGTATGATACGGCAAAAACCTTTGAAGCGATTGGTTCGGATATACTTGTCATTCGGCATGAGTTTGATGATTGGCCGGAAGAAATATGTTCATCACTCAATATCCCAGTAATTAACGCAGGTGCTGGAAAGAAGGAACACCCTACTCAATGCATGCTCGATTTGCACACAATTTACCAAGAATTTGGCCATTTTAACAAACTTAATATCGTAATAGCTGGAGATATTAAGCATAGTCGAGTAGCTCGTTCCAATGCCCAAACATTAAGAAGAATGGGAGCAAATGTATACTTTTGCGCAGCTCCTACATTTATGGATAAAACACTTGATTTCCCTTATATTTCAATGGATGAAGCTGTTGGGATATGCGACGTTATGATGCTTCTACGTATTCAACATGAACGGCATGACCAATTTGCAAGTGTAGAAAATTATCACCAAGCATTCGGACTAACACTAGATAGGGAGAAAAGAATGAAAAAGTCTGCGATTATTTTACATCCTGCACCAATTAATCGGGGCGTAGAGATTGCCTCCGAGTTAATCGAATGTGAACGGTCTCGAATATTTCAGCAAATGTCTAACGGTGTGTTGATTAGAATGGCAATTATAACAAAACTACTAAAAGAGCGAGGGCTAAACGATGAAAATTTTATTGAAAAACGCAAAACGGTTGTTGCCGCAAGATAAGATAGAACGTTGTGAAGTATTAATAGAAAATAAAAAAATAAAACAAATAATGCCAGAAATTACTGCTGAAAATGTAGATCAAGTTATTGATTGCAAAGGAAATTTAGTAACACCAGGTTTTATTGATGTACATATCCACTTACGTGAGCCTGGCGGGGAGCATAAGGAAACGATAAACACGGGGACGGAGGCTGCAGCTCGAGGCGGCTATACTACGGTATGTGCTATGCCAAATACAAGCCCAGTTCCAGATTCAAAAGAAAATATATTAGGTTTGTTAACCAAAATAGAAAAGAACGCTGTAATCCGTGTCTTACCATATGCCTCTATTACAAAAAACTTAGCAGGGGAAGCACTAACAAATTTTAAAGAAATAGTTGATTACCCAATTTTTGCTTTTACAGATGACGGTGTCGGAATACAAACGGCACATACAATGCTCGAAGCAATGAAGGAAGCACGAGCAGTTAATAAGCCAATTGTCGCTCATTGTGAAGATAACTCGATTCTTTATGACGGTGTTTTACATGAAGGTGAAGTAAGCGATCGATTACGGTTGCCTGGAATTCCATCTGCTTGTGAATCCGTACAAATAGCTCGTGATGTCCTCCTAGCTGAAATGACGGGTTGCCATTACCATGTATGTCATGTAAGCACAAAAGAATCTGTTCGAATAATTAGAGATGCAAAAAATGCAGGCATCCATGTAACAGCTGAAGTTACACCACATCATTTATTGTTAAATGAAAAATCAATTATAGAAGATGACGCAAATTATAAAATGAATCCGCCCTTACGTAGTGAAGCGGACCAGCTTGCATTAATAGAAGGGTTATTAGATGGTACGATTGACTTTATTGCGACTGACCATGCACCACATGCTGAAAAAGAGAAAGCAAAAGGTTTTTTAAATGCTCCTTTCGGTATCGTCGGATTGGAAACGGCCTTTTCACTTTTATATACCGGATTAGTAAAAGAAGGCATAGTAACTTTACACCAGCTAATTGATTGGTTAACAATAAAGCCAGCACACGTGTTTCAACTTCCATACGGACGTTTAGAAGAAGGGTATTCTGCTGATATTACGCTAATCGATTTGAATAAAGCATATACAATTGATAAGCATACATTTTTATCTAAAGGAAAAAACACGCCCTTTGATCAACAACGAGTGAATGGTATGCCAATCATGACAATTTATGAAGGTGAGATTGTTTTTAAAGAGATCCAATAGTGAATGATCTAGAAAAGGGGCTCGCATAAATGATGAAAAAAGAAATGCTTGAAATAATAGCTGTCTCAGAAATCGCTTTGGATACGGTTGAAATGAAGTTACGAAATAGCTACATTAGTCAGCATGCGCGTCCGGGGCAATTTATCCATATATTGACGAAAAGTCATACGCTACGAAGACCAATATCGATTGCACATATAGATCAAAGAAACGAATCAATAACAATATTATTTAAAAAGAGCGGATTAGGTACGCATGAATTAGCATCCTATAAAAAAGGAACGTATATTGATGCTCTAGGTCCCTGTGGCAACGGCTTTAATATAGAACAAATTAACGATTCAACTGTTCTTCTAATCGGGGGAGGGGTTGGTGTCCCTCCACTGTATTGCTTAGGGGAGGAATTGGTGAAGCAAAATATAACAATTATTAATATTCTCGGATTCCAAACAAAATCAGCTGTGTTTTATGAAAAACAATTTCAAGCACTCGGAAAAACATATGTAATGACGGATGATGGTTCATATGGTGAGCGCGGGAGAGTTACGACTAAAATTGATCGTCTAGGACATATTGATCGTTATTATTCATGTGGCCCATTGCCAATGTTAAAAGCGGTAGCGAACAAGCTAGAAAATACAACAGGCTATTTATCTTTTGAAGAGCGGATGGGCTGTGGCATCGGTGCTTGCTTTGCCTGTGTAATTCAAACTTCAGACTATTCTAGTTATAAAAAGATATGTAAAGATGGACCGGTGTTTGCAGCAAGCGAGGTGATTGTATGATTGACCTTTCTGTAAAGCTACCAGGCCTTCATTTGAAAAATCCAGTAATGCCAGCCTCGGGTTGTTTTGGCTTTGGTCGCGAATATAGTGAATTTTTTAATTTAAGTGTGCTTGGAGCACTTATTATGAAGTCAGCAACAGGCGAAGAACGGTTCGGAAATCCTACCCCTCGGGTGGCAGAAACTTCCTCAGGAATGTTGAATGCAATTGGCTTGCAAAACCCGGGAGTAAAAAAGATAATAAATACGGAGATTTCATTTTTAAGCAAGTTTGATTTACCGATTATTGCAAATGTTGCTGGTAGTACACTGGAAGAATACGAATATGTGACAGAAGCTTTTAATGAAACAGATGCCGTTAACGCATTGGAATTAAATATATCATGCCCAAATGTTAAAGAAGGTGGTATCCAATTTGGGACAGATGAAAAATTGGCAGCATATGTTACTGAAAAGGTAAAAAGAATAAGTAAACACCCGGTGTATGTAAAGCTGTCGCCAAATGTATCGAATATTGTAAGAGTGGCTAAAGCTGTCGAGGCTGCAGGTGCAGATGGCTTATCAATGATAAATACATTAACGGGTATGCAAATTCATTTACCAAGTAGAAAGCCGTTGCTTGCGAA
This sequence comes from Virgibacillus sp. W0430, assembly GCF_051846935.1. NCBI lineage: Bacteria > Bacillati > Bacillota > Bacilli > Caryophanales > Bacillaceae > Virgibacillus > Virgibacillus sp. W0430. Next base: position 54,184 of record NZ_JBPYCS010000004.1, on the reverse strand, counting down.
TAAGACGGGTGGATTATCAGGTAGTGCAATTAAGCCGATCGCCATTCGGATGATCTATGAAGTGAATCAACATGTATCGCTTCCCATTATCGGTATGGGAGGGATTTCGAATGCGGACGATGTTTTGGAGTTTTTGCTTGCCGGAGCGGATGCGATCGCTATCGGTACGGCAAACTTTCAAAATCCATTTATTTGTGAAGAAGTTATTAAAGCACTGCCCGACACATTAAAGAAATATGGTTTTACTTCCGTTAGAGAAGCAACAACAGAAGGAGCAAATATACATGACGAATCCAATTTATCTTGCACTTGACTTTCCTGATTGGCGGTCTACCAATCAGTTTATTAGTACGTATGAATTACAAGGGATCCCTGTAAAAGTTGGCATGGAATTATTTTATAAAGAAGGAACCCGGGTGATTGAGAAATTAAAAGAAAATAATCATCCTATTTTTCTTGATTTAAAACTCCATGATATCCCAACGACTGTCTACCGTTCAATGAGGAACCTTGCTGAACTCGAGGTCGACATTGTAAATGTGCACGCACTTGGTGGAAGTGAAATGATTAAAAGAGCGAAAGAAGGCTTAAATTATCGGACGAGCAGCCATGAAACGAAATTAATTGCTGTTACAATTTTAACTTCAATGGATGAGCGGACAGTTCACGAGGAATTATCGCTCTCTAATCGTCTCGAGGATAGTGTAAAACACTTCGCCAAGCTTGCTGAGCAAAGCGGGGCAGACGGTGTAGTATGTTCTGTTCATGAAGCAAATATAATAAAAGCAGCTTGCAATGCTTCATTTATGACTGTTAGCCCAGGCATACGGCTTCAAGCATCAAGTCAGGATGATCAAAAGCGAATCGCTACACCAGCATTCGCGCGTAAAAACGGTGCTGATGCAATTGTTATCGGTCGAAGTATTACGAAGGCGAACGACCCTTACAAAGCATACGAACAAGCAGTCAAGGAGTGGGAAAATGAAGCTTAATGTTGAAATAGCAAGAGATTTATTAGAAATAAAAGCAGTCCAAATTAGACCAAATAACTATTTTACGTGGACTTCTGGTATTAAATCACCTATATATTGTGATAATCGACTAACGATGTCTTATCCGGATGTTCGAAATAAACTGATTAAAGCTTTTATTGCAGAAATAAAAGCAATGGATATTCAACCAGATGTTATTGCAGGATGTGCAACTGCTGGTATCCCACATGCTGCTTGGGTTGCAGATAAATTAAATTTACCAATGGTATATGTCCGATCGAAGCCAAAGGGACACGGAAAAGGGAATCAGATTGAAGGTAAGGTAGAGAAAGGGCAAAATGTACTAGTCATAGAGGATTTAATATCGACTGGTGGTTCATCCATCGAAGCAGCAAAAGTACTTATGGATGAAGGACTTCATGTAACTGGTGTATTGGCCATATTTACATATGGCTTAGCTGAATCGACTCGACGTTTTGCTCAAGAAACCATACCTTTTAAAACGATTACGACTTTTGAGCTTCTTATTGATGCATTGGTTGCCGATGAAGAAATTACACTGCAAGATAAGGAAGAATTGCTACAATGGCGAGACCAAATATAACGGATTAAATTTGAATTGTACAAGCCATAACAAATATGAAGTGGCTCGTACGATTCATGTTTAGCTTTTTTCTCCAAATCAATTCCTACTTTACGATGATTTTCACATACAACATACGCCGACAGCCTATTACAAGCTAATTTTTTGGTTTTCATGCGTATATCCTTTATCTCGATTACTTATTTATTATAACTTATAATGCAATTGGTAAAATAATACTATATAATAAAATGTAATTCGTATTACTTATTGGATGGGAAGATTATAATGAAAATTGATGATTATGAATTGCTTCTTAAATTGTATGAAATTGGTACAGTTCGGGGCACTGCCAAAGCTGTATTAATATCACAACCGGCTGTATCTCAGAGATTGAAATATATTGAAGATTACTTTGGGGAAACAATTTTTATACGTACGCCAAAACGATTAGTCGTAACACCAAGTGGTGAAATTATATTAGAGCATGCAAAGGAAGTTATCCAGCAAGAAGGTCAAGTTAAAAATAAATTAGCTCAATCGAGCAAAGAGATTCGTGGTACGCTATCCATCGCATGCTCTTCTTTAATTAGCCAGCGATTTCTTCCAAGTATTTTGGCTGAATATACGAAAATGTATCCACTCGTCTCAATTGATTTAGTGACCGGGCTTAGTGAAGATATTAAACGAGCACATAAAAAATATCATGTGTGTATAATACGCGGGGAGAAGTTGACTGAAAGCACATGTATTCACTTATTTGACGATCCGTTATATATATTTGATATTGAACCTTTTATAGAAGGAAAAGTTAAAGATCGCCCATTAATTTCCTTTAAAAGTGATGATCATATGAACGAGCTTGCGGATCATTGGTTTTATGATCACCAAGGGAAAGTAAGCGCTTTGAAAACAATACGTGTTGATCAAATTGAAACGTGTAAACAATTTATGAAGCAGGGGATCGGAATGGCTGTATTGCCAAAAAGTGTATCTGACTCATTGATGTGTGACTATCCGCATATTCCTTTTACGGTAGACAATAAAAATGTAGCACGTAGTACGTGGTTAAGTTATCAAGAAGGAGTAAGTGATCTCCCTCAAGTAGATAGTTTTATTAAGCTGCTTTTAAGTGAGAAGTTTATTTAACGACAGGTACTGTAAAGCATAAGTGACCCCTCTCAAATGGTGTGTTTTCTACTGTGTATATGCACCACTCTTTTATAAATTATAATTAAAGAAGTGGGCAGGAACGAACGATTAATAAGAGAGGGATCAACTACTATAACAGATAAATAACTTTTAAAATTTAATTTTCGATCGCATTGTTTTTTAAACGTTCGATAGCTTGTTTACTAGGTGTAACATAAATAGTTTTTTGCTGATCGTACGTAACAAATCCTGGTTTAGCCCCTTTCGCTTTTTTGACATGTCTTATTTTTGTATAGTCAATTGGTACTGATGCGGATTGTTGCGCCTTACTGTAGTAGGCTGCTAATAAGGCTGCTTCCAATAGCGTTGCTTCGCTGGGCTCTTTGCTGCGTATAACAACGTGTGAACCCGGAATATCAACGGCATGAAGCCAAACGTCATCACGATGTGCAAGTCGATGTGTTACATACTCGTTTTGTTTGTTGTTTTTGCCAACATAAATAGTCGTTCCATCCGTAGCATAAAATTTTTCAGGCGTTATTCGTACGTGCTTGCGCTTTTTTTTCTGCTTTTTCCGTTTTAAATATCCACCATCACGCAATTCCTCACGTATTTCTTCGATGTCCTCATCTCGAGCATGCTCGAGATGTTGTAGCAGCTGCTCCAAATAAGTAATTTCTTCTGTAGTTTTCTTTATTTCTATTTCAACAATTTGTTTCGATGTCGTTAATTTTCGATATTTTTTAAAGAAGGCTTGCGCATTTTCGCTAGGAGTTTTGTTAGGTTGCAATTCAATTGTTATTTGTTTTTGATCTGGATCATAATAATCAATAACGTTTATATTCGTATCCCCATGATTAACGAGATGCATATTTGCTGTCAATAGCTCGCCTAGCTTTTGATACGTTTGTGCCTTTTTTGCCTTTTTAATTGTCTTTTCATGTATGGAAAGCTTACGCTTGTTTTTATCCCGTTCATTTTTTAGAAAACGATAAAGATCCTTTGCTTGTTGCTTTACACGATCTCTATCCGCTTTTCCTGTATAAAAGTAATCAAGCATCGTGTTCGTTGATTCAAATGATTTGTTTTCTCCATGAATCGATGTCAAAGGTAGGACATGGAAATCCTCTTTATCGTTAGTATAAATTATAGGTGTGTATTTACGCTTTAAAATAAGTTTTTGGATTTCAGAAAACTTTTCCATATACGTTTTTTCTGAGCCAAGATGGGCCCGATAAACGATTTCCTTTGCTAAAATTGGAGATATTCCATCCAGTGCTTCTACTATTTGTTTATCTATTTTACCAGCATTGAAATCTAATTGTTTAATAAAATCAAAAGCATCAATGTGTAAAGGATTTAATTTATTTTGGATAGGTGGGCGCCTATATTCAATTCCAGGTAAAATAGAACGATATCGGTTTTGATATGGTGGGACATGTTTTAAACTATCTATAATTTGTTCTTTTGTTTCATTAAGAAGAATAATATTGCTATGCTTCCCCATTAACTCAAGAACAAGTGTTTTAGTCGATGCATCGCCTATTTCATTTCTTGTATTCAATGTAATTGAAACAATTCTTTCTAGTCCATCCTGCTCGATGAGCTCAATCGTTGACCCGAGAATATGCTTGCGCAATACCATACAAAACATAGGCGGTTCATCTGGGTTCTGGTACGTGCTCTCCGTTAAATGAAAACGGGCATAGGATGGGTGAATGGATAATACGAAGCTATAATTTTTTCGATTGTTTCTTATTGTAAAGACGATCTCCGTATCTGTTGGTTGATAAATTTTTGAAATTCGACCTAATGTTATGTGTTTTTGCAATTCTTCTACTGTTGCTTTCGTTACGACTCCATCAAAGGGCATCATTTTCACCTCTCGTGTAATTATAGCATTATTTCGGACAAGTCTGCATACATATTCGTTAAAGGGATGTACCTAAAATGATTTGGATGCTACGTAATAATGCTGGAGGAATGCGATGTGAAATGGTATCAACTTGATGTTGAGCGTGTAGAGCAAAAATTGCATGTTGTTTCGAATAAAGGATTAAATGATGCACAAGTTAAACAGCGCCAAAAAAGATTTGGCTTAAATGTGCTTGAAAATGAGAAACATCAAGCACGTTGGTTGTTGTTTTTAAAGCAATTTCAAGATTTTATGGTAATTGTTTTGTTAGCCGCAACATTAATTGCAGGTATGCTCGGAGAGTTTATTGACGCAATTGCAATAATGGTTATTGTCTTAGTGAATGGAATCATAGGTTTTTTTCAGGAACAAAAAGCAGAAAAATCAATGGAAAAGCTAAAAGAGCTATCTGCTCCGATGATACATGTTTTACGGGATGGCGAATGGCAACGCCTCCCTTCGAAAGAAGCAGTTGTTGGGGATGTAATTCGTGTAAACAGTGGCGATCGAATTGCTGCTGACATAAGAATTGTCCAAGCAAATCATTTAGAAACGGAGGAATCGGCCCTCACAGGTGAATCTGTTCCTGTTCTTAAGCATGCTGCGCCAATTCATCGGGATAAGCTAGAAGCACAGGATCAGGTGAATATGGGTTTTATGGGCACATTGGTTACGAAAGGATCAGGAATCGGTATTGTTGTTCATACAGGTATGAATACGTTTATGGGTCAAATTGCGTCATTAATGGCTGAAACAAAAAAAGCCCCAACTCCGCTTGAAAACAAGCTAGCAGAGCTTGGAAAAATTTTAATTATTACCGTATTACTTTTAACAGCACTTGTTGTCGGTATAGGTGTATATCAAGGGCATCCTGTTTATAATATGTTTTTGGCAGGTGTTTCACTTGCGGTAGCGGCTATTCCCGAAGGGTTACCCGCAATTGTAACAGTAGCACTTTCGCTTGGTGTTCAGCGGATGATTAGAAGAAAGGCTATTGTGCGTAAATTATCTGCAGTGGAAACATTAGGCTGCGCTTCTGTAATTTGTTCAGATAAGACAGGAACAATAACGGAAAATCAAATGACGGTAAAGGAATTGTATTTAAACGGAGAAACAATTGAAGTTACAGGAGAAGGATATACTACGAAAGGCGACTTTTATTTAAAGGATAAAAAACTGAATGATAGTCATCCAAATTTAGAAAAAATGTTACTATATGGATCGCTTTGCAATCATGCCACCTTACAAGTAAAACGAGGGAGGTATATTGTTGACGGAGATCCAACAGATGGAGCCTTGCTTGTTGCGAGTCGGAAAATCGGCTTTAATCACCGGACAGAAGAGCGATTCAAGATTATAAAAGAAATACCGTTTGATTCCGAGCGAAAACGAATGAGTGTTATTGTGGAAGATGAGAACGATATGCGATTTCTCATTACAAAGGGAGCTCCAGAAATCGTACTGCCTCGCTGTCTGTATCACTTGACGAAAGATGGCAGAAAGCGTTTGAAAGATAAGCATATAATTGAAAGCGCAGTAAATGAAATGGCAGCGAAGGCGTATCGAACAATTGCTATTTCTATGAAGCCTATTTCAAAAACCGATGGTCTAGAATCGGCATTTTTAGAAAAAGACCTTACATTTGTTGGATTATACGGTATGATGGATCCACCTCGAAAAGAAGTGAAGCCAGCTATAGAAGAGTGTATGCAGGCAGGAATTAAAACGGTAATGATAACGGGTGATCATGAAGAGACTGCAAGAGCAGTAGCAACACAAATAAATCTACTCCCAGTGGATGGACTCGTAATGTCAGGTTCCGATTTAAATGAAATGTCTACCGAGGCATTGGATCGAGTAATTGATAATGTATATGTTTTTGCTCGAGTTACTCCAGAGCATAAGTTAAAAATTGTACAATCTTTACAAAATAGAGGACATGTTGTCGCTATGACAGGCGATGGTGTTAATGATGCCCCTGCAATAAAAGCGAGCGATATTGGAATAAGTATGGGAATTAGTGGCACGGACGTAACAAAAGAAGCGTCTTCCTTAATTTTAATGGATGATAATTTTGCAACAATAAAAGCAGCAATAAAAGAAGGCAGAAACATCTATGATAATATTCGCAAATTTATCCGCTATTTATTAGCTTCAAATGTAGGGGAAATATTAGTGATGCTAATGGCGATGATTTTGGCAATGCCACTTCCGCTCGTACCTGTACAAATATTATGGGTTAATTTAGTTACAGATGGACTGCCAGCAATGGCTCTTGGTCTTGACAAACCAGAAGCCGACGTTATGAAAAGACCACCGAGAGATCCAAAGGAAGGTGTTTTTTCGAGAGGGCTCGGCTTTAAAATTATTAGTCGAGGTGCAGTAATCGGAGTAGTTGCATTGATTGCATTTGTCATCGGATATGACAATAATCCAGAAAACCTTGTTTATGGACAAACATTAGCATTTTCCACGCTTGTTTTGGCACAGCTAATTCACGTATTCGATTGTCGGAGTGAGGAAGGTGTATTTGCTCGTAACCCTTTTCAAAATATATACTTAGTTTTCGCTGTTATTTCTTCTTTATTATTACTACTCGTAGTAATTTATTGGCAGCCGTTACAGCCTGTATTTCATACAACGGCGATAAATGGCTGGGATTGGATGTTTATTATTGCACTGGCAGCCTTGCCAACCGTTTTATTTGGATTTCCTAAAAAGAAAAAAGAACAATGATCGGCGGTAATTAAAGCGGTTGTTCGCATTTTGTTGTGAAAAAAGTAGCTAAAGGATGGGTTCTTCTATGTGTTAAAGCGTGCCATTTTTATAATTCGCTTTAAGTAAATTTGAAGAATTTCATCTTTTGGCTGCTGTTTTTATTAATTAAAGCTACTGCGGTTGGTAGGAATCAATACTAAAATCAACGAATACAAAGAGAGGTTTTTTAACTTCTTAAAATAACACCCACAAATACTTGACTCAATCCGATGCTTCAGAATGCTTGCAGATAAGGTCTATCATTGATTATTATAACAACAGTAGCAGTTGCATCGTAGTAAAAAAATAAATTAATTGATACAAAAACGTGTTTTTAAAAGTTCTAAATAAGCACCTACAAATACGTGGCTTCATCTTCTCTAGATTATTTTCTAGAGATATTTTGTTAAGCAAGGTATAATAACACTTAATGGGGGGATTTAGATGGTTAGAAGTATGACCGGCTATGGTTTTGCTTCTGTGTCAACAGCGAATACGACAATTACTGTTGAAATTAGAACGATTAACAATCGATATTTAGACTTTTCGCCTAAAATTCCTCGTACATTTATAAGCATGGAAGACAAAATAAGAAAGATGATTCAACGTTATTTTTATCGAGGGCGAATTGAAGTTTATATTGAACAGGAAGGCCAACGAAAGAATCAAGCATTAGATACAGATTGGGATTTGTTGGAGCAATTTATGGAACAAGCTCAAGAAATAAAATCACGTTTTCAGTTGTCCAGCGAAGTACCGCTTTCATCTATTCTCTCCTTACCGAATATAATGCGGATTAGTGAAAAAGAAGCAGAGTTGAGCACCATTGAACCGACCGTATTAGAAGGAGTAGAAAAGGCATGTATGCAAGTTGTTTCAGCGAGAAAACGAGAAGGGCAGTTTCTCTTTAAAGATATTAAAAAAAGGGCTGCTGTAATAAAGGAACACGTATTTGGACTTGAAGAACGGCGCGTTCATGTAATTGATGAATATCGAGAACGTATTCAACAGCGTATTGAAGAATTTACAGGTACAACGATAGCAATTGAACATAGTCATTTATTACAAGAGATTGCTATTTTAGCTGAAAAAGGTGATATTACAGAAGAAATTACAAGGTTATCGAGCCATTTAAATCACTTTTGGGAAATTACTGAAGCAAAGGAGCCGATAGGTCGGAAATTAGACTTTATTTTACAGGAGATGCTTCGTGAAGCAAATACAGTTGGTGCAAAATCGATGGATCCCGAAATTAGCGCTTCCGTCGTCGTGATTAAAAGCAACATTGAGAAAATAAAAGAACAAATCCAAAACATTGAGTAGATATTTGAATTTAATAAGCTGTTTTCTCTATAATGTACATAATGATATAACTGTTTATGAAACAAAGCTGTTGAAAAGACAAATAACCAAGGGGGAACCGGGTTGGGTTTACAATTAATTAATATAGGTTTCGGAAATGTTGTTTCTGCTAATCGAATTATTTCTATCGTTTCACCGGAATCAGCACCTATAAAACGAATTATAACCGTAGCGAGAGATGATAATAAGCTCGTGGATGCAACATATGGACGACGGACGAGGGCTGTTATTATTACAGACAGCGGACACGTAGTCTTGTCAGCAGTCCAGCCGGAAACGGTCGGGCAACGTGTTTTAAGCCATGATGAAATAACGGATGAATAATTTAGGAGGAAGCAACTTGTTTGAACAAAAAGGAATTTTATTTGTTCTTTCCGGCCCGTCCGGTGTAGGCAAAGGGACGGTTAGGCAGAGACTATTTGAGCAAGATACAAATTTAAAGTATTCCATATCAATGACAACGAGACAAAGACGACCAGGTGAAAGAGATGGGATTGATTACTTTTATAAATCTGAAGAAGAATTTTTACATTTAATTGAACAAAACAAATTACTGGAGTATGCTCAATATGTGAACAATTATTACGGAACCCCTAGGGATTATGTGGAGCAGCAGCTGGCTCTAGGCAACGATGTGTTTTTAGAAATAGAAGTACAAGGTGCCTTGCAAGTGAAGAAAAATTTCCCGAACGGTGTTTTTATTTTTTTATTTCCTCCGAGTTTGGAAGAATTAAAAAACCGAATTGTCAATCGGGGTACAGAATCAATTGAATTAGTGCGTAACCGATTAAAAGAAGCGAAAAAAGAAATAGATATGATGAGTGCTTATGATTATGTAGTCGTTAATGATCATGTCGATCGTGCTGTAGAAAAAGTGAAAGCAATTATTGCAAGTGAGCATTGCAAACGAGAACGAATCGAAAAGCAATATAAAAAAGTAATGGAGGATGAATTAAATGCTGGAACCTTCGATTGATGCTTTACAAGGAAAGATAAAATCTAAATATACATTAGTAACGTTATCTGCAAGACGTGCAAGACAACTATTAGAGGAAGACAATTTATTAATAGAAGAACCTAAATCTTTGAAATTTGTTGGAAAAGCGTTAGAGGAAATATTAGATGAAAAATTAACAGTTGATAAAAGTGAATAACTAACCGTATTTTATTTACAGGTAAATGCCTTTTAACGAGATTTTCACAATCGGATTAAAATAACCTTATCTCGCTTTTTAAGTTAAAAAATAGCCAGTGAAATTGATGTACGCATACACGAAAAAAGGACCCTTCGCTAATATTTGTTTTTGCGAAGGTTTTTCTTTAGTGTAAGAAAAGTAATTGTGTGTGATAATGTACGACATATAAGTTGATGTTAACGAGATAAATAGCATGTATATGGTGTGTAATAATTCATTATTATTGACATGAATTATTCTGGCGAATTAACAACTACCGAAAAACAATATTAGAGGATACGAAAAAAAACAGATCAGTACTTTGGTTACATAGATTAAGATTATAATACGCTCCTACACGATAGGTAAGCATCTGAACAATTGATATAAATTCGAAAGGAGTTGTCCGGTTTATGCGTAATAAAAAGGTAGTTTTAGGGGTTACCGGGGGAATTGCTGCGTACAAAGCATGCGATTTAACGAGTAAACTCATTCAAAGCGGTGCACATGTGAAGGTCGTTATGACTAAGAGCGCGCTGGAATTTGTATCCCCGCTAACATTTCAAGCATTATCAAGAAATCCAGTACATACAGCTGTGTTTGATGAAAAAGATCCACAAAAAATTGCCCATATTGATTTAGCCGATTGGGCAGATATCGTTATTATTGCACCTGCTACAGCTAACCTTATTGGTAAGCTTTCAAATGGGTTAGGAGATGATATGCTTACAACAATACTATTGGCTACGAAAGCACCCGTATATATTGCACCTGCAATGAATGTAAATATGTACGCTCATCCAGCAATAAAAGCGAACATGGAACAGCTTGCAGCATGGGGATACAACTTTATTGAACCGCAAGCGGGCTTTTTAGCATGCGGTTGGATAGGAAAAGGCCGTTTAGAAGAGCCGCAAACGATTATTGATGCAATTTCTACGCATATGCAACGGGATCTTTTATTAACAGGGAAGCATGTACTTATTTCTGCAGGACCGACGCGAGAAAAAGTAGATCCAGTTCGTTTTTTTACAAATCGATCTTCAGGTAAAATGGGTTTTGCTTTTGCTGAAGTAGCAGCACAGCTTGGTGCAACCGTCACAATTGTTTCAGGTCCAGTTTCACTTCGGAGTAAGCATCCAAGCATAAACCGAGTGGATGTAACTACTGCTGAAGAAATGTACGAAGCAATGCACCACCATTTTCATGCGGCGGATATTGTAATTAAGGCAGCAGCAGTTGCGGATTACCGCCCGAAAAAAATTTACGATGAAAAAATGAAAAAACAACCCGGTGACTTGCATATCGAAATGATTCGTACGAAGGATATATTACAGTCATTAGGGGCGCAAAAAAAACATCAATTTCTTGTTGGATTCGCAGCAGAAACGGAAAATCCTATTGAAAATGGGAAAGGGAAGCTAGAAAGAAAAAATCTTGATGCAATTGTAGTAAACGATGTCAAAATGAAGGGTGCAGGATTTGCAGGCGATACAAATGTGGTAACGTATATCGATAAAACAATGCAAACGACTGAAATCCCACTTGCTTCAAAACACGAAATTGCAGAAAAAGTATTTGAAAAAATAATTTATACGCTGAATCAAGGTGAAAAATAGTGCGAATCGCCAAGGTTATTGTCGATGTTCCGGCAAGTCAAGTAAATCAGACATTCGACTACATCATACCAGAACGATTCGAAGCGATTTTGAAGCGAGGTATGCGTGTAGTCATTCCGTTTGGGCCAAGGAAGATTAGCGGATTTGTCGTGGCTATTAGTCATCATTCAGCATTTAATCAATTAAAGGAAATAATAGATATATTAGATTTAACCCCCGTACTAACGGAAGAGCTCCTACAGCTTGGAAAATGGGTAGCTAATGAAACAATTAGCTTGTATATTACCACATATCAAGCAATGCTTCCACAAGCGCTAAAAACAGCCTACAAAAAAGAAATTGTTCGTTTAACCGATTCCCGCTTAGCAGACGATCTCGAACAATTGTTTGCTGGTAGAGATGTGATTGATTATAGGGAGCTTGCAAACGATCGCGATCACTATCGTAACGTTCAAAAGGCAATTCAAGATGGAGAAGTATATATAAATTATGTCGTTAAATCACGAACGACAAAAAAATATAAAACAATGATAAAACCTGCAAAGGAAATTCATTTGCTTGAGGAAGCATTTAATGACCTAAACGATCGAGCAACAAAACAGAAGGAAGTTCTTTCGTTTTTCATTTCACACCCTGCTGCCATTGAGCACAATCAATTAAAGAACCAGCTGAACATATCTACCGCTGTTATTAAATCGTTAATTGATAAGTCTTTATTAACAAAAGTAAAGATAGAAACGTATCGGAATCCGTATGCAGATCATCGTTTTGAGAAAACAGAGAAGCTGTCCTTGACTGAGGAGCAAGCCACTGCAATCGGCCCGATTAAAGAAGCAATTGCCGAAGAGGCCCACGAAGTTTTTTTATTGCACGGAGTAACTGGAAGTGGTAAGACTGAAATATATTTACAAGCTATTGAAGATGTGTTACATAAGAAAAAAGAAGCAATCGTTCTCGTGCCTGAAATTTCATTAACTCCACAGATGGTTAAGCGCTTTAAGGGCAGATTCGGTAAAAATGTTGCAGTAATGCATAGTGCCTTGTCCGCTGGAGAAAAATACGATGAATGGAGAAGAATACATCAAAAAGAAGTTCAAGTGGTAGTTGGTGCAAGATCAGCTATTTTTGCTCCTTTTGAAAACATAGGAATCATTATTATTGATGAAGAACATGAGGCATCCTATAAACAAGAAGATCATCCTCGCTATCATGCACGGGATGTGGCGATTAAACGTGCAAAAAATCATAATTGCCCCGTAGTTCTCGGCAGTGCTACACCTGCACTCGAGTCCTATGCACGAGCACAAAAAGGAGTATATAAGCTGGCGTCATTAACAGAACGTACGAATAAGCAAGCAATGCCACAGGTGGACGTTATCGATATGCGTCAAGAGCTTCATGCAGGAAATCGGACGATGTTTTCTCGAACATTAGTCGAAAAAATAAATGAGCGATTAAATCGTCGAGAACAAATTGTACTTTTGCTTAATAGAAGAGGGTACTCTACGTTTGCACTGTGCAGAGATTGTGGTCATGTGCAGGAATGCCCACATTGTGATATAGCTCTCACTTATCATAAAGATAATCATCGATTAAAATGTCATTATTGTGCGTATGAAGAAGCAATGCCTTCAAATTGTCCAAGCTGTGAAAGCAACTTAATTCGATTCTTTGGTACTGGGACACAGCGTGTCGAGGAAGCTTTAACAGAGCTTATCCCTCATGCGAGCGTTATTCGTATGGATGTAGATACAACGAGGCGAAAGGGATCACATGAACGATTGTTAAATGATTTTTCAAATCAGAAGGCTGATATTTTACTTGGGACACAAATGATCGCAAAAGGGCTGGATTTTGAAAACGTAACATTGGTCGGTGTATTAACTGCAGACTCCATGCTAAATTTACCTGACTTTCGGTCATCAGAAAAAACGTTTCAACTATTAACCCAAGTAAGTGGTCGTGCGGGTAGACATGAATTGATTGGTGAAGTCGTTATTCAAACGTATACGCCAGATCATTATAGCGTCCAGCTTGCAAGCCAATACGATTATAATACGTTTTATTTAAAAGAAATGGCAATGCGGAGGTCGTTTCAATATCCCCCTTATGTATTTATTATTCTCATAACAATTGCACATGAGAACAAAATTTATACAGTTCAAACTGCACAAGCAATTGCGAAGTTGTTAATGAAACATATACGATCAGATACCGTAATATTAGGACCTACTCCATCACCGATTGCACGGATAAAAGATAAATATCGGTATCAGCTTATGTTAAAATATAAAAATGAACCATCTTTAAAATCTTACATTAAAAAGATAATTGAACATTATGGAGAAGACATGCGAAAAAACGACTTGCAATTAACGGTTGATGTGCAACCATATCAACTGATGTAGAAGACCTGCGGAAATACACGATTTCAGCTATGATTCCAGCTGTGTAAACTGAACCTAGACCAGGAATCGATTGTAATGTTTGAGGAACACCTTTTATAATTCACTCAGCCGCTTTATTAAGTTCTTTGATTTGTTTTTCAAAATATGCGAATGAAATGGATGGAAGTTGCCAATGTTGTATCAATGGAGTCTTCAACAACGGAAAAGCATGCGTCTTGGGACCCCATAGCGAGCTGTCTTTGCGAGCGAGGAGGCTCAAGCCATGCCCACGGAAAGCGTCCGACTCCGTTAAAAACAGAGGTATTAAAGGCGCAAAAAGAAAGCCTAAACATACTATACGAGGAGATAGATGGATGAAAAAGATTGTTTTTATGGGCACGCCACAATTTTCAGTACCTATATTAGAAACACTTATACAGCAAGATTATGAAATCGTTCTCGTTGTAACACAGCCTGATCGACCAAAAGGTAGAAAAAGAACAGTAACAGCTCCTCCAGTAAAGGTAATAGCGGAAAAATACAATCTCCCTATTTATCAACCGGAAAAGTTAAAGGATAGCTATGAAACTATTTTAAATATGGATGTCGATTTGATTGTAACAGCAGCTTACGGACAGCTGCTACCGAAGGCGCTTCTTGAACATCCAGAATATGGCTGTATTAATGTCCATGCATCGTTGTTACCTGAACTTCGCGGCGGTGCACCGATCCATTATGCCATTTTGCAAGGGAAAAAAGAAACAGGTATAACAATCATGTATATGGAAGAAAAGTTGGATGCAGGGGATATATTAACGCAGGAAAAGGTAATAATTGAAATGACGGATGATGTAGCAACGCTTCATGACAAGCTAGCGAATAAAGGGGCGGATTTACTGCAGAGAACGATCCCGCAGTTATTTGCGAATCAATTAACAGCAATAAAGCAAGATGAGTCAAAAGCGACTTATGCACCAAATATTACGCGGGAAAAAGAGAAGGTAGACTGGACTAAAAGTAATTTGGAATTATATAACCATATAAGAGGGTTGCGGCCTTGGCCGGTAGCTTTTAGTATGCTGGAAGGAAAACGATTAAAGCTATGGCATGGAGAGCTAGACAACAACGATTATTTTGATTCAGTACCAGGCGAAGTCGTCTCTGTAGACAATGAAGCCTTTGTTGTAGTATGTGGGAACAATAAGGGCATTCGCCTTACTGAAATTCAGCCTGAGGGGAAAAGAAGAATGGCTGCAACTGAATTTATTAATGGTGACTATATTAAGCTAGGAATGGTTTTAGGTGATTAAATGGCTAAATATGCGAAATATAATTTAAGAAATAGTATATTGGACTTACTACTACGTATGGAAGAAGGTGGAGGATACAGCCATTTACTAATAAGCAATGAAATAAAAAGGAAAAATATATTAGTAAAAGATGAAGGGCTTTTTACAGAAATTGTATACGGTACAATGGAGAGAAAGCTAACGTTAGATTTTTATTTACAGTCGTTTATTAAAAAAAGTAGCAAAATAGAAGCATGGGTTAGAATGCTATTAAGAATGTCCGTTTATCAAATTGTTTATTTAGATAAAGTACCTGACTATGCAGTAATTAATGAAGCTGTTGAAATTGCAAAGCAACGAGGCCACAAAGGGATCGCTTCCTTAGTAAATGGTGTATTGCGAAACATTATTCGTAATGGCGTGCCAAATACAGATGAAATAAAAAATGAAAGAGAAAGATTAGCGATTGAAACGAGTCATCCTGAATGGCTTGTTAATCGGTGGGTACAAAATTATGGGTTTGCCACAACGAAACAAATGTGTGAAGCGAACTTAAATCACAATCCGATTTCGGTACGTGTCCAGCAATTGAAGCTCACACGTAATGAAGCGATGGATCAATTAAGAAAAGAAGGCTATGAAATAAAGCCTTCCCTTTTAGCAAAGCATGGTATAATAATTGAACGTGGAAATATTATGAAATCTCAGTTGTTTTTGGACGGCTGTCTAACAATACAAGACCAAGCTTCCATGCTAGTTGCTGAAATGCTAAACGTAAGTCCAAATATGGTCGTTCTAGATGCATGCAGTGCACCAGGTGGCAAGGCAACACATATTGCTGAAATGATGGAAAACAAAGGTGAAATTCACGCATACGATTTACATAAAAATAAAATTAAGCTGATAAAAGATAAGGCTGATGATCTTGATCTAACAATTATTCATGCAAAACAGCAGGATGCCAGAGAACTGGCTACCGTCCACGACGCTTCTAGTTTTGATCGAATTATTGTTGATGCACCTTGTTCAGGATTAGGCGTCATTCAAGGAAAGCCCGATGTGAAGTATAATAAAAGTGAACAAGATATTGTGCGCTTAGCATCGATTCAACTTGAAATATTAGAATCGGTAGCGCCATTATTAAAAAAAGATGGTTTGTTAATGTATAGCACATGTACTGTAGACCCTACAGAAAATGAAAGTGTAGTACAAGCGTTCATTCAAAGAAATACCGATTTTCATGTTGATGCGTCTTTTTTTGAACAACTGCCAAAACCAGTTCAACATTCGGAAGGTCGAAGCGCATATGGCTTACAGCTGTTTCCGCAAACCTTTCAAACGGACGGCTTTTTTTTAACTCGTCTGAAGCATGTTTAATGTAAATAGATAATCACTTTTTAAACAATAAATATTTGTGCTTTTAAAGAGGTGAAAAGATGCAGGGCCAATTTTTAACAGATCGTGGACGTATACGAATACATAATGAAGATGCAGGTGGCACGTTTTATAATGAATCGAACCAAATTATTGCAACGATTGCGGATGGAATGGGAGGCCATCAAGCAGGAGATGTCGCAAGTAAAATGGCAATTTCTATTGTTGAAGAGCAATGGGTGAAACAAAACCAAATCGAATCTCCTGATCAAGCCGAGACATGGTTGCTGCATTTAATTAAAGAAATAAACGCTTCCATCTATAAGTGTGCCCAAGAGAAAAAAGAATATGAAGGCATGGGTACGACAATTGTAATTGCACTATGTACAAATGAGTTCATAACGATTGCGCATATAGGTGATAGTCGTTGCTATTTATATAATGAACATGGGTTTAAACAAATAACAGAAGATCATTCACTCGTAAATGAATTGGTTCGTGCTGGTCAGCTATCTAAAGATGATGCGGAAATTCACCCGCGGAAAAATGTACTTGTTAAGGCAATAGGAACAGAACAAAGAGTAGAGGCAGATATTCAGACGATTAGCTGGGAAGCAGGAAACAAAGTGTTACTATGCTCGGATGGATTGACTAATAAATTAAGTGACGAAGAGCTGCATGAACTTATACGTTCTCAACAACCATTAGAACAATTAGGTAAAAGCATGATTGATTTGGCAAATGATCGGGGAGGAGAAGATAATATTTCATTAGCTATTATCGTACGACAGCCTGTAGAGGGAGCAGGTGAATCATCATGCTAGAAGGGCACCTACTTAGCGAAAGATACCGCATTAAGGCAAAAATAGGCGGCGGTGGAATGGCGAATGTATACTTAGCAAACGATATTATTTTGAATCGAGATGTAGCTATAAAGGTGCTAAGGCTAGAATATGCGAATGATGAGGAATTCATTCAACGGTTTGATCGAGAAGCACAAGCGGCAACAAGTTTATCCCATCCAAATATCGTGAATATATACGATGTAGGTGAAGAGGATCATATATTATATATGGTGATGGAGTATGTCGATGGCTTAACGTTAAAGGAATACATACAACGCTACGGTGCAATAGATGTTATCGAAGCTATTGATATAATGAAACAAATTACTGCTGCAATTGCACATGCGCATGCGAACGATCTCGTCCATCGTGATATAAAGCCGCAAAATATTTTGATTGATTCTTATGGTAATGTTAAAGTAACTGATTTTGGCATTGCTGTTGCTCTAAGTGCCACTTCATTGACACAAACGAATTCAATACTAGGATCGGTTCATTATTTATCTCCGGAACAAGCGAGAGGCGGAATGGCAACAAAAAAGTCGGACATCTACTCCCTTGGTATCGTTTTATTTGAATTACTTACTGGTCGACTTCCATTTTCTGGTCAATCTCCGATATCTATTGCGTTAAAGCATTTGCAAAATGATACACCTTCTGTTCGACAGATCAATCCGGACATACCTCAAAGCATTGAGAATATTGTCTTGCAAGCTACTACAAAAGATCCTTTTCACCGATTTGATACAGTGTACGAAATGGAAAACGCATTAGTAACTGCTCTTGATCCACTACGTGTAAATGAAGACGTTTTTACACCACCAGTTGAAGCAGGAGAAGAAACGAAAGCAATCCCGATCATTACAAATGAAGCGTTGCATCATGATAGGGAACTCCAAGATACAATAGTTCATCAGAATGAAGATACAAAGAAAGTAACGAATAATGAAAATACAGGGAAAAAACCAAAAAAGAAAAAAGGTAAAAAGAAAAAGTGGCTGTTTCTATTCGCTGGCTTTATTTTAGTACTGCTTATGGCATTATTAGTCCTGTCAATGCTGAGTCCTAAAGATGTGATGATTCCTGATGTTGTAGAATTGGAATATGAAGAAGCGGTTGATCGGTTGGAAAAGTTAAAGCTGAAAACAGAGCGGGAACTAATGGTTTCTGAAGAATATGAAGAAGGACTTGTTATTAAAACTTCTCCTCAAGCAGGTAGAACAGTAAAGGAAGGTTCAACGATTACAATTTTTGTGAGCGAAGGAGAAGAAACAGTCGTTTTCGAAGATTACACAGGCAAAGACTTTAATCAAATAAACCGGATGCTTACAGAAAAAGGCTTCGAGGTGATTGATTATGATAAATATTCGGATGAGCCAGCAGGAACAATTATTTCACAAATTCAACCTAATCCTGGGATGGACGTAGTTCCTGGAAATACAAAAGTAATTTTTGAAGTTAGTAGCGGGCCGGAATTAATCCAATTAAACAACTTAAAAGGTTTGACAGAAAGAGAAGCAAAAGATTACTTGGATAGTCAAGGATTAAAAATGAATAAGCTAGAGGAAAATTCTGATGATGTATCAAAAGGGCATGTGATTCGGCAAAATCCAGCTGCAAATGCGGAGCTACAAAAAGGGGAAACGGTAAATGTTTATTTCTCTATTGGTCCAGAGAAAAAGCCTCCTGTTTCTTATCCTGTTTCTTTCACAGTGCCTTACACGTTACAAGATGAGGAAGATAGTGAAGATAGAGATGAACAAACGGTAATTATTTATATAGGCGATATGAATAATCAATTGTCTGAGGTCTATATGGAAGATGAGATTACAAATGATAAAGATTATTCAATTACGTTAACAATCGAGCAGAATAAACAAGCTGAATACAAAGTAATACGAGATGATGAAGTGATCATCCATGAAACAGTTTCTTATAAAGAGGGTGGATAAATGCCAGAAGGAAGAATTATTAGTGCAATGAGCGGTTTTTATTACGTAAAAAGTAATGGTGAGATTTTTACTTGTAAAGGGAGAGGGGTATTTCGCAAAAAGAAAATCACCCCTCTCGTAGGGGATTTTGTGCAGTTTGATAAAACAAATGATCAAGAAGGTTATATAATTAAAATTGAGAAAAGGCAAAACGAGCTTGTTCGTCCGCCAATTGCTAACATTACACAAGCGATTATTGTAAGCTCTGTAGTCGAGCCAGAATTTAGCTCGGTGCTTTTGGATCGATTTTTAGTCTTAATTGAGGAGAAACGGTTACAGCCGATAATACTCATTACGAAGAAGGATTTAGCTACGGAAGAGCAATTAAATAAAGTTAAATCGTATAAAAAAACATATGATAAAATTGGATACACTGTAAAAATTATTTCCTCCAAAGAAAAGGATAATTTAAGCTCTTTAGGGGGAATGTTGACTAATCACGTAACAGTGATTGCTGGACAATCTGGCGTAGGTAAATCATCGCTATTAAACGCATTAAATCCTTCATTAGTAATTAAAACGGATGAAATTTCTAAGAGTCTCGGTCGTGGAAAACATACAACCCGACATGTTGAACTAGTGGAAGTGAACGATGGATTAGTTGCAGATACACCCGGATTTAGCTCGCTTGAATTCCAAGAAATCGAAGCAGAAACGCTTGCTGACTGCTTCCCTGAAATGCGCTCTAAATCGCATCTTTGCAAATTTAGAGGGTGTGTGCATTATAAAGAACCAAATTGTGCAATTAAAAGAGGAGTAGATGAAGAAGAAATAAGCAAAGAACGTTATGCGCACTATATAAGTTTTTTACAAGAAATACAAGCTAGAAAGGCGAGGTATTAACAATGGTAAAAATAGCCCCTTCGATTTTGTCAGCCGATTTTTCAAAATTAGGCGCTGAAATAATAGAAGTAGAAAAAGCCGGTGCTGATTATATCCATGTTGATGTTATGGACGGACATTTCGTTCCGAATATTACGATCGGCCCACTTATAGTTGAGGCAATTCGACCTATTACTGAATTGCCCCTAGATGTTCATTTAATGATTGAAAATCCGGACGCGTATATTCCGATGTTTGCTGAAGCGGGTGCATCTATTATCTCCGTTCACCAAGAAGCATGCCCACACTTACATCGAACAATTCAGTTAATAAAAAGTCATGATGTAAAAGCTGGCATAGTAATTAACCCAGCAACCCCTGTTGCCGCGATAAAAGATATTGTATATGCAGTAGACTTAGTTTTAGTAATGACTGTAAATCCTGGTTTTGGCGGTCAATCGTTTATAAATGAAACCGTTCATAAAATTAAAGAACTCCATAAATTAAGAGAATTAAACAATTTAAATTTTGAAATCGAAGTAGACGGTGGAGTAAATGAACAAACGGCAAAACTATGTACAGAAGCTGGCGCTGATGTGCTCGTTGCTGGAAGTGCAATTTTTAACAAAGATAATCGTCAGCAAGCGTTGCATAATATTGTTAAAGCAACTCAAAGCTAGGAGTAATTAATATGATAAGAGTTGGAATAGTAGCGAATGGGCCGAATGGGTTAGTGCCCGACATAGTTACGTATAAGGATAAAATCGATGTGTGGATCGGTGCCGATGGAGGTGCCTGGACACTAATAAAGAATGGTATACAGGTGGATTATGCGATTGGTGACTTTGATTCGATCACCAAAAAGGAAAAGGAAAGTATTAAAAAATCGGTGAAAACATTTGCGTTATTCCCTACCGAAAAGGATAAAACCGATTTGGAGCTAGCTATCGATAAAGCTGTGGAATTAACTTCAGAAAAAGTTTACATTTTTGGAGCGACAGGTGGTCGCTTAGATCACGAACTAATAAATATCCAGTTACTATACTCGTTGGCCGAAAGAAATATAAAGGCTGTTATTGTAGATAAGTTTAATGAATTGGAATTAACCTTTCCTGGGACACATACCGTATACAATGAAGGCGATTTTCCAACGATTTCGTTCGTGCCATTTTCGCCAACAGTAGAAGGGTTAACATTAACTGGCTTCTACTATCCTTTGAACAATAAAACCATTTCTTGGGGATCTACCCGCTGTATTTCAAATAAGCTAAATGCAAAAAGTGGTACTTTTTATTACGAAGCAGGCATATTATTAGTAATAAAGAGTCGTGACGCAACCTTTTAATTTGAAGCAATTCCAATAGGGTGCTTGTTGGATGCAGAGGAGGGGGAAATTATGAAATTTTATACGATAAAACTCCCAAGATTTATTGGCGGATTTGTACGTGTAGTTATTGGCGTTTTTAAAAAGGATAAATAACTACTAATTTCTTAACGCACTTATAAGGATGTTTTTATTATTGCTCCGTTATTGCGCTTCATGAAATGAAAAAAAGCACCCAATATTTATGTTGTGGGTGCTTTTTAGAGTTGTGTCGATACGTTGACCAACTAACATGGAAGATATTCACTTGTAGGTTCCATTTAAAGAAGTAATTGAAAAAGCAAAAAGCAAGCCCGTAACTAACGGCTTGCATGTACTTGTATATAAGAAAGTTCTTATTTACAAATGCTACTAAGTGTGAAAGTAAATACTTAGTGTCCTTCGTACGAAAAAGCTTACACGCGTTCGATATTGCCTTTTTTAAGTGCTCTTGCAGAAACATAAACACGTTTCGGCTTTCCATCAACCATTATACGAACTTTTTGGACGTTTGCTTTCCATTTACGTTTATTGGAATTCATAGCATGTGAACGATGGTTTCCAGTGCCAGTTTTACGACCAGTAATAACACATTTTCTAGCCATGTAAATCCCTCCTAATCCAACATGTGTCATTTCAATACTTATATAATTTACCATACGTCCGTGTAGATTGCAATAACTTGCTCGATTAATATTTATTAATTAAAAGCAATGATATGATAGGACTGCTTTTAAAAATGAAATGTATGTAGTAAAATGTTTTTAAAGTATCGTGCTAAACAGATACAATTGACATCATTGCTCAATATATACGATTAATATGTAAAGTGAACATTCGATCAATATAATGGTTTAGACTAAAGAGGAGGATATTTATGTCCATAGAGCTTCATACAAATGATGGTGTCGTAACGATTACGAACGAAGTAGTTGCTACTATTGCCGGAGGTGCAGCAATAGAATGTTACGGAATTGTTGGGATGGCTTCCAAAAGTCAAATTAAGGACGGGATAGCTGAGATCCTTAGAAAGGAAAACTTTTCACGCGGGATTATAGTGAGACAGGAAGCGGGATCCCTTCACATTGATATGTATATTATAGTGAGCTACGGTACAAAAATTTCCGAAGTTGCCCACAATGTTCAATCGCAGGTTAAATATACTTTGAATCAATCTCTCGGACTTACAGTTGATTCTGTTAATATTTATGTTCAAGGTGTGCGTGTAGCGAAGGAGTAATTATTTTTTGTTGATAATGAGGAGGAAGTATTGTGACAAAACAGACATTGGATGGGAAAACTTTATCCCAAATGATCTTAATAGGGGCCCAACATTTATCCAATAACTCAAAAAAAATTGATGCATTAAATGTTTTTCCAGTACCAGATGGAGATACAGGAACAAATATGAACTTGTCAATGACTTCTGGGGTTAGTGAAGTAAAAAAATTAAGTAATCATAATGTTGCAGACATATCTCAAGCATTCAGCAAAGGGCTCTTAATGGGCGCACGAGGGAATTCTGGAGTAATTTTGTCGCAAATTTTTCGCGGCTTTTCCAAAGGGTTAGAAGGAAAAGAAACCGTAAATACTACAGATTTTGCAGCTGCATTTGAATCAGGTGTAAAAACCGCCTACAAAGCTGTAATGAAACCTGTTGAAGGGACAATCTTAACCGTTGCTAAAGACGCGGCTAATAAAGCGGTTAAAACAGCAAAAACTGAAACAGATCTTGTTCAATTAATGGAGAAAATAGTGATAGAAGCGAAACAATCTTTGAAACGGACACCAGATTTGTTACCAGTGTTAAAAGAAGTAGGTGTAGTTGATTCAGGAGGTCAGGGGCTTGTTACGATTTATGAAGGATTTCTAGCTGTATTGAAGGGCGAGGAATTGCCAAGCGTTGAATTGGATACTGAAGAAATGGAAAGTCTTGTAAAGGCTGAGCATCATAAAGTAGCGCAGGATTTTATGGATACAGCGGATATTGAATTTGGGTACTGTACAGAGTTCATGGTTAAGTTCGAAAAGGAAAAAACGGCAAAACACCCATTTGATGAAAATCAATTTCGTAACGAATTAAGTACGCATGGCGATTCGTTATTAGTTGTATCGGACGAGGAAGTTGTAAAAGTTCATGTACATACGGAATACCCTGGTAATGTAATGACAATTGGGCAACGGTTCGGTAGTTTGATTAATATTGACATAGAAAATATGCGTGAACAACATACAAGTATTGTAGGGGACAAGCCGGATAACACATCAAGAGAAAAAGCGAGCTATGGGATCGTTACGATAGCTATGGGATCAGGTGTTAAGGAGTTGTTTGAAAGCTTAGGCGCCACGATTGTTATAGAGGGTGGCCAAACGATGAACCCTAGCACACAAGATATAACAGATGCTATAAAGCGGGTAAACGCTGAAAAAGTCATCGTTTTACCAAATAATAAAAATATCGTTATGGCTGCTGAGCAAGCGGCAAACTTAGCGGAAACAGATACGGTTGTAGTTCCTACAAAAACAATACCACAAGGAATTAGCGCCTTACTAGCTTTTCACCCGGAGGCAGAACTCTCCGAAAATAAAAGTAATATGGAAGCAGCAAGTGAGCAAGTAAAGACTGGCCAAGTCACTTATGCGATTCGTGATACGAAAATCGGCGATATTACAATAGAAAATGGGAATTTCATGGGGATTGCAGAGTCCGAAATTAAAGCATCCCACCAAAATAGATTAGAAACAGTAAAGTTATTGTTAAATGAGCTAATAAATGAGGATGACGAACTACTGACTATTCTATATGGGGAAGAAGTTACGTCAGATGAAGTAGATTTATTGGAACAATATGTTGAGGAAACATTTGAAGAGATAGAAGTAGAGATTCATCATGGCAAGCAACCGATCTATGCTTACATCTTTTCGGTAGAGTAAATAAAGGTTTTATAATAAAAACGTTGGTGAGTGATAATCGCCCAGTCTTATTTATCGTGCTGGGTGAAGGGAATTCGCTAGCGTCTTTTTCTATGCACTTGTTTTTATACGTTATAAGGTAGGCCAACTCAATCAAAATATATTCCTTTTAGAATGTTAAAACATTCTAAAAGGCTATAAAAAGCAGTGGTTTAAACGATCATTGCTTTTTTTGTAAATGAATCCAAATATGAGCTTATGAATTCGCAATTCATTTATAGTGAGTCAATTTCATCATTGCCATTTTTAAAAAATCACAAAAGAACAGAATTTTAAAATCGACTTAAAAATTTAAAGCTAGATTGGTGGCTGCTGTGTTCCATCCGAATCCACTCCGCTTTCCGCAGGCAATGCCTCAACTAATTTTAAACGTTTTTCCCAAAACTTTTAAAATGGATTTTCGACTGTTGCTTTACCTGCAGGAGTCTGCGTGGATCCGGATTCCACACAGACGCGTTGGTGTTGCTATGCAACCTCTGCTTCTTGGTTGAATGCTGTATGAATTCGTTCAACGGCTGTACGTCGATTAAAGATAATTTCCCAATCTTTTCCGACCGCAGTAGATATACGATTCCCGAGTTGGAGCTGTATATCTTCGAGGATCTTTAGTAATCTTCACCTTAAATTCTTTTTGAAAAAGGAAAAATAAACTCGAGTCAGCTCTCTTGCTCTTTTTGAACCGGTATGAGATGGCGAAGTATATGTCAACTGCGGGAGTTGGATTATTATATTAAAAACAACAGGAATCAATACTAAAATTAACGAAAACAAAGAGAGGTTTTTTAACTTCTTAAAATAACACCCACAAATACGTGACTCAATCTTGATTACCGAATGTTTTTGTTCACCTGCAGCTCATATGCTACACTTAATGAAATCATTCCCATTAGCTTTGAACGATAGGATAGAAAGAGTGACGTAATGTGCAAGATATTCCAGTCCAAAAAATAAAAGGAATTGGCGAAAAATTTAGTGAAGAATTAGCAGGTATGCAACTGTTTACGGTTGAGGATCTATTGTTTCATTTTCCTTATCGTTATGATACATACGAATTAAAGCCACTCAAGGAATGGATGCATGAAGAACAAGCGACCATTGTAGGAAAAGTGATCCATCCCCCAACCGTACAATTTTATGGCAAACGAAAATCACGTTTAACGTTTACGGTAGAAGTAGAAAATGTCGCGATAAAAGCAGTTATGTTTAATCGCAGCTTTGCGAAAAACCAAATTAACCAAGGAGATATTTTTACGCTAACAGGTAAATGGGACGTTCATCGGCTACAAATCACGGTTAGTCACTATCAAAAAGGACCACCCAAACAAGATGAAACAATTGATCCAGTCTATTCCGTGAAGGGAAATATAACGAATACCCGATTGAAAAAAGCGATAAAAGCAGCTTTAGAACAATACGCTAGCGAGATAGACGAAATTCTTCCGAACGATTACTTGCAAGCTTATAAACTACCTAATAGAAGTAGTGCAATTCGATCGATGCACTTTCCAGAGCGTAAAACATCCCTTAAACATGCACGGAGAAGATTTACATATGAAGAGTTTTTAATTTTTCAATTAAAAATGCAATGGCTGCGAAAAATAAAGAGAGAATCATCTGTTGGCTACCCGCATCAATACGATGAAAAGGAATTACAAACATTTGTACAGCGCTTGCCATTTAAGCTAACGAAAGCGCAGCGAACTTCCTTGGCTGAAATATTGACAGACATGTCTTCTCCTTTTCGAATGAATCGCCTGCTCCAAGGAGATGTTGGATCAGGCAAAACTGCTGTTGCTGCTATTTGTTTATATGCTGCAACGACTGCAAATAAACAGGCAGCCTTAATGGTTCCGACAGAAATATTGGCAGAACAGCATTATCATTCGTTACTAAAAATGTTTGGTGATCGTGTTACTATTACCTTACTAACGGGATCTATTAAAGGACGAAAGAGAAAAGAAATCGTTGCAGCAATAGAAGGTCATCGAGCTCATATTGTTGTAGGAACACACGCACTAATACAAGATGAAGTAATGTTTGCTGATTTAGGCTTAGTAATCATCGATGAGCAGCATCGTTTTGGTGTGGAGCAACGAAGGGTTTTACGGAATAAAGGATTATATCCAGATGTGTTATTTATGACCGCTACACCTATACCGCGCACATTGGCAATTACTGCATTTGGGGATATGGATGTGTCCGTTATTGACGAAATGCCTTTAGGTAGAAAGAAAATTGAAACCTACTGGATAAAAGAAAATACGTTGGAACGATTACTTGAATTTATTAAAAAACGAATTTTCCAAGGGGAACAAGCGTACGTTGTATGCCCATTAATAGAAGAATCCGATAAAATAGACATTCAAAATGCAGTAGAATTGTATGAGAAACTGCAAATCTATTTTCCCAAAAGTATAAATATTGGGCTCATGCACGGCAGGCTTCCTTCCGAGGAAAAAGAAAGTGTTATGACGCGTTTTATCGACAATGAATTGCAAATACTAGTTTCGACAACAGTTATTGAGGTTGGCGTAAATGTACCTAATGCAACAATTATGGTTGTATATGACGCAGAACGATTCGGCCTTTCTCAACTGCATCAACTACGAGGCCGTGTTGGCAGAGGTGATAAGCAAAGCTACTGTATATTAATTGCTGATCCAAAAGGTGAAGTTGGAAAAGAGCGCATGAAAATTATGACAGAAACAACAGATGGTTTTGAATTAGCTGAACAAGATTTAAAGCTGCGCGGCCCTGGCGATTTTTTTGGTAAAAAGCAAAGCGGACTTCCGGATTTTAAGGTAGCCGATATGATTCATGACTATCGAGCACTTGAAACTGCTCGTAACGATGCCGAGGAAATAATTGCAACCGGTGCATTAGAGAAGAACGAAATGTTTTATCCATTGTTAAAAATACTTGAAAATGATCCAGTTTTTACAGATAAGATGGATTAAAAAATGCTTGCATATTAAAAATGACTAATATATATTACTATTAGTACCTAGTCTTAATACAATACACTTTGGATGGTGCGTGCATTGAAAAGATCAAAGCAAGAGCGTCAACAATTACTCAAAGAAACAATTGAACAGACACCTTTTATAACAGATGATGACCTGGCGAAAAAGTTTAACGTTAGCATTCAAACGATTAGACTCGACCGGATGGAGCTCGCCATTCCTGAGCTAAGAGAACGGATACGATCCGTTGCAACGAATCATTGGAATGAAAAAGTGAAAGCACTTGCTATTGATGATGTTATCGGGGACATTATTGATCTTGAATTGGATCAACGTGCTATTTCTATTTTGAAAATACAACGAGAGCATGTATTCTCTCGGAATAAAATTGCCCGAGGACATCACTTGTTTGCTCAAGCCAATTCATTAGCAGTCGCTCTCATTAACGATGATCTAGCTTTGACGGCGAAAGTAGTAATCAAGTTTATACGACAAGTAAAAGAGTATGAGCAAGTAGTTGCAAAAGCAGTAGTTGATGGGAAAACGGCGAAGGGATTAACAAAGGTTAACGTAAATAGTTTTGTTCAGAACGAACTCGTCTTTACAGGAGAATTTCATATGTATCGATCTACAGATGAAAAGGAGTAATGTTCAAATGAAAATAGCAATTGATGCAATGGGCGGAGATCATGCACCGAAGGAAGTCGTATTAGGTGCTATGGACGCCATTTCTCAATTTAAAGATATAGAAATAACCTTGATTGGTGATGAAGAACAAATAAGATCGTATTTAACGAATGGAGATAGAATATCAATTATTCATACGAATGAACGTATTACTGCAGAGGATGAACCGGTTCGTGCTGTACGTCGTAAAAAGGATGCCTCCCTCGTGTTAATGGCAAAAGAAGTGAAAGAAAAGCGAGCAGACGCTTGCATTTCGGCTGGAAATACAGGTGCGCTTATGAGTGCTGGGCTGTTTGTAGTCGGTCGAACACCAGGGATTGACCGGCCCGCACTAAGCCCTACGTTGCCAACAATTGATGGCAAAGGGTTTTTATTGCTGGATGTCGGTGCAAATGTCGATGCAAATCCACATCACCTCGTACAATACGCTGTAATGGGTTCGATTTATACAGAAAAAGTACGGTCTATTTCAAATCCAACGGTTGGTTTATTAAACATCGGTACAGAGGATACAAAAGGAAACCAGCTAGCTAAAAAGGCTTTCATTCAGTTAAATAACGCACCTATTAATTTTATAGGGAACGTTGAATCAAGAGATTTACTTAATGGGGCTGCTGATGTTGTTGTCACAGATGGCTTCAGTGGTAATATAACGTTGAAGACGATCGAAGGTACTGCAATGAACGTTTTTTCACTTTTAAAGCAAACGTTTATGAGCTCCTTAAAAACAAAACTAGCTGCAAGCTTTATTAAATCAGACTTAGTGAAGTTAAAAAACCAACTAGATTATTCTGAATATGGAGGAGCTGGATTATTTGGGCTAGCTGCCCCCGTAATTAAAGCACATGGTTCTTCTAAACGAAGAGCAATTCAAAACGCAATTAAACAAGCACGGCATATGGTTGAATATAAAGTAACCGAAACAATTACATCAACAATTGCTACGATGGATGCAAAGGAGGAAGACAAATGAAACGTGTAGCTTTCATGTTTCCTGGACAAGGATCGCAAACGGTAGGAATGACAAAAGATTTGTACAATACGTATTCCGAGGTTAATGCATTATATGAAAACGCAAATGAAATATTAAAAAAAGACATTACAGCTATAATGTTTGAAGGCCCGGAGGAACAGCTTACTTCAACAGTGAACGCACAACCAGCATTATTGCTGTCTAGCATAGCTATATACGAACTGTTAAAAAACGAGGTTAAACCGGTGATGACTGTCGGACATAGTCTCGGGGAATATAGCGCGCTCGTTGCCTCTGGTGCACTCACATTGGAAGAAGCGCTACCTCTAGTAGCAACTAGAGGCGAACTGATGGAAAAAGCGTTCCCTAAAGGTCAAGGTACAATGGCTGCAGTGCTAGGATTGTCGTCAGAAAAGATTGAGTCTGCGCTCTCTGAAACGAATGAAATAATAGATATCGCAAACTTGAACTGTCCGGGACAAACAGTTGTCTCAGGAACAAGAGAAGGTATTGAGGCTGCAGTAACTATTTTAAAGGAAGCAGGAGCTAAACGAGTAATCCCGCTTAATGTAAGTGGACCTTTCCATTCCCGTTTAATGGAGCCAGCGAGTGAGAAGTTTTCAGCTTATTTAGACAGTGTAACGATACAAAATGCAACTATCCCAGTTTATGCTAATGTAACAGCTGAAGAAGTAACGGGAAAAGACACTATTAAAGAGTTATTAATTAAACAACTGTACTCACCGGTTCGTTTTGAAGAATCTATCCGTCGTATGATGGAAGAAGATATTGACGCTTTTGTAGAGGTTGGAAATGGGAAAGTATTGAGTGGTCTAGTAAAAAAAATCAATCGAAATGTGCAAACATTTTCAGTTAACGATCAAAAATCAATAGAAACCTTTGTTTCATGGTATAAGGAGGAGAACTAATGCTTAAAGGTAAAAATGCTCTCGTTACTGGAGCTTCGAGAGGGATTGGCCGCGCTATTGCTTTAGAGCTGGCGAGTAAAGGAGCAAATGTCGCAGTTAATTATGCTGGGAGTGAAGCAAGAGCTGAAGCTGTTGTAGAAGAAATTAAACAGCTCGGTGGGAAAGCTTTTAAGATCCAAGCAGATGTCGCGAATGAAGCTAGTGTTAAAGCAATGATAAAAACTGTCGTGGATGAATTTGGCAGCTTGGATATATTAGTTAATAATGCAGGAATTACAAAAGATAATTTATTAATGCGCATGAAAGAAGCAGATTTTGATCAAGTTATTAATACGAATCTAAAAGGCGTCTTTTTATGTATTAAGAATGTCACACGTCAAATGATGAAGCAAAAAAGCGGAAGAATTATTAATGTGGCATCCATTGTCGGCGTGAGCGGAAATCCAGGGCAAGCAAATTATGTAGCAGCAAAAGCAGGAGTAATTGGCTTAACAAAATCCACTGCGAAAGAGCTTGCCTCGCGCAATATTTTAGTTAATGCTGTTGCACCAGGATTCATTGCAACAGATATGACAGATGAGTTGACAGCTGACCAAAAGGACACCATTTTGTCTACGATTCCGCTTAAAAAACTAGGAAAAGCAGAAGATGTTGCACGAGTTGTCCGATTCTTAGCTACGAACGATGCAAATTATATTACTGGACAAACGATTCATATTGATGGCGGTATGGTTATGTAATAATAATACTAGAATTTTAAAACGTATTCTTCTATACTATTTGAAGGGAGGTGAGCGAGTATGTCAGACGTTTTTGATCGAGTAAAGGATATTATTGTTGAACAGCTTGATGTTGAAGAGTCACAGGTTACGATGGAAGCTTCTTTCACAGATGATTTAGATGCAGATTCATTGGATGTTGTTGAGCTTGTTATGGCATTTGAAGATGAATTTGATATGGAAATAGCAGATGAGGAAGCAGAACAAATCAATACAGTTGGTAATGCTGTTGAATACATAAACAGTAAAGCCTAATACAATATTGAATTCGTTTAGCAACGTATGCTGAACTTGTTAATTATTATATATGTAATCTGAAAGTTGTTAATAGAAGTCTCGCACGTGCGAGACTTTTCATTTATACGTAAGTTGATAACAACATGAAATAAAGGTGGCTAATATATGCACGTACAAAAATTAGAGCAACAATTAAATATTACCTTTCAAAATAAAACATTATTGCAGCAGGCATTTACACATTCATCGTATGTGAATGAGCATCGGGAAAAATTGTTCACCGACAATGAGCGTCTTGAATTTTTAGGGGACGCAGTATTGGAATTAGCCGTATCCCAATATTTATTTCGCAAGTATGAAAAAATGACAGAAGGCGAAATGACTAAACTACGTGCGTCAATTGTTTGTGAAGAATCGTTAGTAAACTTTGCCATCCATTTAAAATTTGGCGATTATATTTTACTCGGAAAAGGAGAAGAACAGACCGGTGGGCGCACCCGGCCAGCTTTACTTGCTGATGTGTTTGAATCTTTTCTTGGTGCATTATATTTGGATCAAGGATACCCAAAAGCACAACATTTTTTAGAAAAGTATGTTTTTCCGCTTATTCAAACGGGTGCTTTTTCGCATGCGATGGATTATAAAAGTCAGTTACAAGAGCTTGTTCAGAGACAAAAAGAATATACAATTGAATATGAAATAGTAGAAGAAATCGGACCTTCACATAATAAAGAATTTATTGCTCAAGTAAAAGTAAAAGATTACTCTCCAGAAGAAGGAAAAGGTCGTACGAAGAAAGAAGCAGAACAAAGAGCGGCAAAAAAAATGCTTGATCGTTATCGTGAAGGGTAAAGGATATTATGCGGATGAGCATAACGAGGTGCTAAAAAATCCGAAAATGGAAGAGAACTCCAGAAATATACGTAGTTATTTTGAAAAAATAGAACGCTTTTTCTGTGTGCGTTGCGATGGTTTTGCTCCAAAGCGTTCCTTGTCCTCTGAAGGAAAGACATCGGTGTGGCCTAGGAAGAGCGTTAACTCGGAGGATTATAAGGCGGCTTGGGAGCAAAGAAGACATTATGAATGCGCAACGCACAAACGACTGCCACATTTGTGCACTTAAGGTCAAAGCAAAGTGTATTTCTGGAGCGAGTGCAGTTGGGACTCATTGTTAAAATTTTATTAGATGATTACGCTTATACCATTCTACTGAAATTTATCCCTTTCGAACAGAACGCAATTCTTCGATAAAAGCTTGTGTCTCGGCGGGGCTCAAGCTTCCTTTTTTAGCAATCATTTCATACATATATTTCAGTTCTTTATATTTTTCCAAGTCATAATCCTCCGCATCCATTAACGCACGATTTGCCACGGTCAACTTTGTAGATAACGCATTTAGTATGAATTGCATATTTTCAAACGTTGGTTTTTCTAAATTCATCGTTTATAACACCTCTTTATTATTTATGAAGACAGATATCTTTAGAACTCCTATACTTGGAACAAGCATATTACGAAGTAACTCTCTTTATGATAAAATATATTCGTTAATAATCCAAGGGATTTACGAAGCATTTTTGTACCCTTTTATTAGCAAATTTCGTGTACATATAAATAATGAAGCAATGTATCAAATTGAAATTGAATCGTGCATTCATTATTAGGTTATTGTTCGTACGTAGTATACTTAATTTATAATAGATAATTAAATCTTATGAAAAGTGCTTTATCGTTTTGTATTCGGTTTATGTTCGAAAACGTAGACTAACGATAACGCTTTATGAGCCCAATTAAGTGATTTTTTTGAAGGTAGAAGCACTTTAAAAGAAGAATCGATAGTGTGGAATCGAAACGAGCCTCTGGTATGTATATGGTTAAAGTAAAATATAAAGAAAACAACAGTTTTGCACTAATAGAAACAGTAAACTCTTTTGTCTAGGAGAATGATTATGTATTTAAAACGATTGGAAAGTGTAGGTTTTAAATCGTTTGCAGAACGAATTCGAGTAGAATTTGTGCCAGGTGTAACGGCAGTAGTTGGTCCGAATGGCAGTGGTAAAAGTAATATAATCGACGCGGTTCGTTGGGTATTAGGAGAGCAATCTGCTAAGTCTTTACGAGGAGCAAAAATGGAAGATATTATTTTCCAGGGGAGCGATACTAGAAAACCGTTGAACTTTGCTGAAGTAACACTAGTTCTTGATAATGAAGATCAACAGCTACCGCTTGACTATGAGGAAATTTCTGTAACGAGAAGGGTGTACCGGTCTGGAGATAGCGAGTTTTATCTAAATAAGCAATCCTGTCGTCTAAAAGATATTGTTGACTTATTTCTTGATTCTGGGCTTGGCAAAGAGGCGTTTTCAATTATTAGTCAAGGTAAGGTTGAAGAAATATTAAGCTCGAAAGCAGAAGAACGACGGATTATATTTGAAGAAGCGGCCGGTGTATTGAAATATAAGCAACGTAAACGGAAAGCAGAATTTAAGCTAGGAGAGACAGAAGAAAACTTAGACCGAGTTAAAGATATCATTCATGAAATTGAAAAACAAATTGAACCTTTAAAAGAGCAGGCACAAACCGCAAAACAATACAAAACGTTAAAAGAACAGTTAAAACAAAAAGAAATAGGGCTTTTATTAACAGAAATACAACGGCTGCATGCGGATTGGCAAAGCTTATTAACTGAATTAGAGGAAAACAAACTTCAAGAAATTGATGTAAAAACAACAATACAAAAAATGGAAGCAAATATAGAAAATGAACGTCAGCAATTAAATAATCTAGATGCAGAGATTGCTGAGATGCAAACCGAATTATTGGCCATAACACAGCAACTCGAACAAATGGAAGGAAACAAAAATTTACTGCATGAACGATTAAAACACTTTGCAGAAAATAAAGAAAAGCTTCAATTGCAGCAAAAGAGTGTATACGAAAAAATAGAATTGCTTCAGTCTGAATTGGCTATAGAACAACGCGAGTTAGAAGCAATGCAAGCCAAAAGAAACCAAACAAAAAAGGAAATTGAAGATCTAGAACTTAAATTAACGAAAGAAGAAGAGAATATAGAAGACCAAATAGAGAATATGAAGGCCGACTATATTGAACTGTTAAATAAACAAGCAGTAAAACGGAATGAGAAGCATTCAATTGAAGCGGACTTAAAGCGAATACAAACGAAAAAGAGTGGACAAGTGAATCAGTCAGATGCGTTACTAGCCACAATTGACCGTCAAGAAGAAGAAAAAAGGACAGTAAAAATTGAGTATGAGAATTTGCAAGCAGCTTGTCACGATAAAATGGAATATGTACAGCAATTAAAAAAAGAGCTCGCGACTAAGAGAGCTAACTACCAACAATCGCAAGCACAGCTATATGAAGGGAACGAGCATATTGCTCGAGTGCGTTCAAAGAAAGAAATGCTTCATGAAATGAAAGAAGAATTTCAAGGCTTCTTTTTCGGTGTAAAAGAAGTATTGCAAGCGAGCAAAAAAAATATGCTAGCAAATATACATGGTGCAGTAATTGAGTTAATTGATGTCCCTCAACAGTTTATTACTGCAATCGATACAGTTCTCGGTGCACAAACACAATATATCGTTGTTGCAGATGATGAAGCGGCACGAGCAGCAATTAATTGGTTGAAAAGGGAAAAGAAGGGACGTGCAACTTTTTTGCCTTTAGCATCAATTAAACAACGCTATTTACCTAAAGATGTGCTACAAAAGATACGGACACATAAAGGGATGGTTGATGTCGCATCTGCTCTTGTTTCGTCTCGCTTTGATTTACTAGTCAATCATTTGATGGGACATGTAATAGTTGCTAAGACATTGAAAGATGCAAACGAGATCGCTGCTTTAACGGAGCGCAAATACCGGGTCGTGACTTTGGAAGGTGATGTTGTTAATCCTGGTGGCTCGATGTCAGGCGGTGCTCAAAAAAGAACAAATCAATCGCTATTCACAAGAGATAAAGAATTACAGCGTTTATCCGTTAAACTAAAGGAGTATGAAAAAAGGTCAAAACAGTTTGCAGCGAATGTACAGAAAGAAAAAGAAGCTATTCAACGACGTGAGGAATTAATTGACTCGGAGGAGCGGCTATTATCGAAAATGCAGGATGAATTGCAACATGCACATGCTTCTTACAAGGAAATGGAATTAAAGCTGGCTTCCTTAAACGATAACCTAACTGTTTATGATCTTGAGAAGCAACAATTTGAGCGAAACGTAAATAAATTAAAAAATCGAGTAAACCAGTTAAACAATGAATTAAATAGTGTTGAACAGCAGCTAATATCAAATCAACAAACGATTCAGGAATTAATGGATCAACAAGCGGCTTTTAAAACAAATTATGAAAAAACACAACAAGTGTATCAAGCAAAAAGAATTGAATATGCGGAGCAAGAAGAACGTCTGAAGCATCAACGTGAAAAAACAGAAGCATTAAAATTCCAACTTAAAGAACAACAGAATTTGAATACTTCCTATACGAACGATTTAATAGAATTAATTCGTATGCACGAATCAGAAAAAAGTGAAACTGAAATGAACGAAAGCATTCAAGCTAAAAAACAAGAAAAAACAATACTAACCGAAAAAATTCAACGGAGCAGAGAAAAACAGGTGAAGCGAAACAAATGGATAAATGATGAGGAGCGTGAGTTGAAGGAAATAAGTCGACAGCGGCAACAGCTCCTACAAGAAATTCAACAAAAAGAAGTTAAAGCAAATCGACTTGATGTTGCTTTGGAAAATCGATTGTCACATTTGCAAACGGAATATGAAATTACGTATGATAAGGCAGAAAAAATGTATGAAAAGGCAACGAATCGAGACGAAGCCAAACAGTACGTAGAGCAACTTAAACAATCAATTGATCGTTTAGGTACAGTTAACATAGGGGCAATCGAAGAATATGAACGTATTTCTAAACGGTATACATTTTTGACGACTCAAGAAGAAGATTTAGTTCGTGCAAAAGAAACGTTGTTTACAGTGATTTCTGAAATGGATGAAGAAATGGAGCAATTGTTTTCAGCAACGTTTACTAAAATAAAAGCCGAATTTTCACATGTATTTCAACAATTATTTGGTGGTGGCTATGCGGAACTCACATTGACCGATCCACAAAGTATTTTACATACGGGAGTAGATATCGTTGCACGTCCACCCGGAAAAAAACTGCAATCACTCGGATTATTATCCGGTGGCGAGCGGGCCTTAACAGCCATAGCCCTGCTGTTTGCAATATTACGCGTACGTCCCGTACCCTTCTGCATTTTAGATGAAGTCGAGGCTGCTCTTGATGAAGCAAATGTAGTTCGGTTCGCTAAGTATGTTAAATTGTATAGCGAAAAAACACAATTCATCGTGATAACACACCGTAAAGGTACGATGGAAGAAGCGGACGTATTATATGGGGTTACTATGCAGGAATCTGGTGTATCACGACTTGTGTCTGTACGGCTTGAGGAAACAGAAGAATTAATAAATGTGTAAACAAATGCGCACAAAAGGAAAGGGAGTAATGAGATGAGCTTTTTAGAAAAACTAAAAAATAAATTCACACGCGATCAAACGGAAAATGAGGATACAGCAATCGAAAAATATAAAGAAGGGATGACAAAAACACGATCTTCTTTTTCAAGTAAGATCAATAATTTAATTGCACGCTACCGAAAAGTCGATGAAGAATTTTTCGAGGAACTTGAAGAAGTACTTATTGCAGCAGATGTAGGTGTCATGACAGTAATGGATTTAATTGACGAATTAAAAATGGAAGTGAAAAAGCAAAATATAAAAGAAACCGCCGAGGTTAAAGATGTAATATCTGAAAAGCTTGTGGCTATTTATTACGGAGATGATGACGAGCAAGTTGAAACGTTAAATATACATGAGGGTGAGCTTACCGTAATTCTTGTCGTTGGTGTTAATGGTGTTGGTAAAACTACATCGATCGGAAAGCTTGCAAACCAGTTGAAAGACGAAGGAAAGCATGTTGTTTTAGCGGCAGGGGACACGTTTCGAGCTGGCGCGATTGAACAGCTTGAGGAATGGGGGAAGCGAGCTGACGTTGATGTTATAAAACAAACTGCTGGCAGCGATCCAGCGGCAGTTATTTTCGACGGTATTAAGGCTGCACGATCTCGTAATGCGGATGTATTAATATGTGATACGGCTGGAAGATTACAAAATAAAGTGAATCTAATGAATGAATTAGCAAAAATTAATCGAGTGATTGAAAGAGAAGTTCCGGGCGCCCCTCATGAAGTATTACTCGTTTTGGATGCCACAACAGGCCAAAATGCGTTAAGTCAGGCGAAAACGTTTCAACAAGCAACGAATGTTTCAGGGATTGTTTTAACTAAATTAGACGGAACTGCTAAAGGTGGGATTGTGTTAGCTATCCGTCACGAGTTAAATATTCCAGTAAAATTCGTTGGTTTGGGTGAGCAAGTAAACGATTTACAACGATTTAATGCACACGCCTTCGTATATGGTTTATTTGCAGATATGATGGAATAGTTATCCATCCACAAATCCGTGACTTAATCAACGCTAAACAGTTGCTTGACAATGTAATTACACGTTCGTTAAGATTGTTTGTAAAGGGAATACCCTTAACAAGAGGTGGGAATAGTGTTAGAGAAAACGACAAGAATTAATAATTTATTTGATTTCTATGATCGTTTATTAACTGCAAAGCAAAGAAAATACATGGAAATGTATTACGTTGAAGATTATTCATTGGGAGAAATTGCCCAGTTATCCAAAGTGTCTAGACAGGCAGTGTATGATAATATAAAACGTACAGAACAAATATTAGAAATGTACGAAGAAAAACTACATTTGTATGAAAAATTTGAGAAGAGAACCGAGCTACTAGCTAAGTTAAGTGATCGTATAATGACAACTGATACAGATTCCTATCTATCTGCACTTATTAATGAGTTAAAAGAATTGGATTAAGGGGGACACTTTCCATGGCGTTTGAAGGACTTTCCGATCGCTTACAACAAACACTTAAGAAAATAACCGGAAAAGGGAAAGTAAATGAACAAGATGTAAATGAAATGGCTCGTGAAATACGACTGGCCTTACTTGAGGCCGATGTTAATTTTAAAGTAGTCAAAAACTTTATTAAACAAATGAAAGAAAAAGCAGTAGGTCAAGAAGTATTAGAAAGTTTAACACCCGGACAGCAAGTTATAAAAGTAGTAAAAGAGGAATTGACGGAATTAATGGGTGGTGAACAGAGTAAAATTGCTGTTTCCGATCGGCCACCGACGGTCATTATG
Organism: Virgibacillus sp. W0430; assembly: GCF_051846935.1. NCBI lineage: Bacteria > Bacillati > Bacillota > Bacilli > Caryophanales > Bacillaceae > Virgibacillus > Virgibacillus sp. W0430. The sequence continues at coordinate 15,708 of NZ_JBPYCS010000004.1, read as the reverse complement.
ATGACAGGCTTACAAGGTGCTGGTAAAACAACGACGACAGGGAAATTGGCTAATTTGCTACGGAGACAATATAACCGTTCTCCTTTGCTCGTTGCCTGTGACGTATATAGACCAGCAGCAATTCAGCAATTAGAAACACTCGGTAAACAATTGGATATCCCTGTTTTTTCTATGGGGACAGAAACGAGTCCAGTGGAAATCGCTCAAAAAGCAATCGAAAAAGCAAAAGAAGAGCATAATGACTACGTAATTGTAGATACTGCAGGACGGCTTCATGTTGATAATGAATTAATGGATGAATTACAGCAAATAAAGGATAAAGTTAATCCGGATGAAATCTTTTTAGTAGTTGATGCGATGACTGGACAAGATGCAGTAAATGTTGCTGAAAGCTTTAATGAGCAACTGGATGTGTCTGGTGTTGTGCTAACAAAGCTTGATGGTGATACGAGAGGTGGAGCAGCCCTTTCTATTAAATCTGTAACGAACAAACCGATTAAATTTGTCGGGATGGGTGAGAAGCTAGATGAGCTCGAAGTCTTCCATCCGGAAAGAATGGCATCTCGAATTCTCGGTATGGGAGATGTTTTAACGCTTATCGAAAAAGCACAAACAAATGTTGATGAAAAGCAGGCAAAAGCATTAGAAGAAAAAATGCGAACGATGTCCTTTACTTTTGACGACTTTTTAGAGCAAATGGATCAGGTTAAAAATATGGGCCCATTGGAAGATTTATTAGCTATGATACCAGGTGCTAACAAAATGAAAGGGTTAAAAAATGCACAAATTGACGAAAAACAACTTGTGCATGTGGAAGCTATTATTCAATCCATGACGAAAAAGGAAAGGCAAGATCCTTCCGTTATTAATGCAAGCCGCAAAAAGAGAATTGCTAAAGGGTCTGGTACAACAGTATCAAAAGTAAATCGACTGCTCAAGCAATTCGACGATATGAAGAAGATGATGAAGCAAATGACGAACATGCAAAAAGGGAAAAAAGGAAAAGGAATGAAGTTTCCATTCATGTAATGTAAAAATACTTTACAGACAAAAAGATTTCTGATAAACTTTTTAATTGTGTAATCAAGTAAATGGAGGTGCAAATAAATGGCTGTTAAAATTCGTTTAAAACGTATGGGTTCTAAAAGAAATCCTTTTTATCGTATCGTTGTTGCTGACTCACGTTTCCCTCGTGACGGACGTTCAATCGAGCAAATCGGTACGTATAATCCAGTTGTCAATCCGGTAGAAGTTAAGATTGATGAAGAAAAAGCGTTAGACTGGATGTCAAAGGGAGCAAAACCTAGTGACACAGTTCGTAACCTTTTTTCAAAAGAAGGTATTATGAAAAAGTTCCACGATGAAAAAAATCAAAAGTAAAGTAGTGTGATCCAATGAAAGAATTAATTGAATCAATTATTACACCACTTGTTGATCATCCGGAAGATATTCATATAAAAAAGACCGAAGAAGAAACAAAGATTGTTTATCACTTAACAGTAAATCCTACCGATGTAGGGAAAGTTATTGGAAAAAATGGCCGCATTGCCAAAGCGATTCGTACAGTTGTTTATGCTGCAAAAACGAATTCGAACAAACGTGTGTTTTTAGATATTATGTAAGGGGAATTCACTTTCCCCTTATTATTCTACGTAATTCTACGTGATTTTTATAAATTACCTCATTTTATTCTACGGACCTATCCCTCGTCATCATTCCTAAATTATTTGCTAACTTTATTATTAAGGAGTGAAACATTTTTGTGAAAATCATAAAAAGTGTGTTGATTAAGCAAATTGTGACAGAGAAAAGTAAAAATAAGTTACACGGCCATTTCTCTCACGAAAAAATGATGCTAGAACAAGAATGTCAGCAGTTACTCTTTGAGCAGCGTAAGCTTCAAAATAAACCTGGCATATCAAAACAAGAAGTCACCAATCGGTTTCAAAAAGAACTTAAAAACCGAAAAGAAAAAATGAAGCTTTTAGATTTTAAAATGGAGCAATTGGACATGCTGGAGCAAGGAAGCGAAATCATCGAAAAAGAGGTTAACGGTATTGTGGATGTTGAAATCGGGAGCTCGTGGGATGACATTTTAGGTGAAAAAGCAATAATTATTAAAGACGGCATTGTCGTTCGAATTGATCAATAGAAGGTGGAACTATGTTTAATATAGGCAAAATTGTTAATACACACGGGATAAAAGGTGAAGTAAAAGTAAAGCGGATTACTGATTTTGAAGAGCGGTTTTCAATTGGCGAAACCGTCTATGTTCGTGATGAAAAAGGCAACGATATGCCATTAATAATAGATGGGCATCGTGTACATAAGCAATTTGACTTGCTCCGTTTCAAAGAAATGGATACGATTAATGATGTTGAAAAATTTAAAGGATCCTATCTAAAAGTAAAGGAAGAACAATTAAAATCTTTAGCTGAAAATGAATACTATTATCATGAAATTATCGGTTGTGAAGTTAAAACAACTACTGGAGAGAAGTTGGGCATAATTGAATCTATTTTATCTCCAGGTGCGAATGATGTCTGGGTAGTAAAACAAGCAAACGGAAAAGAAGCACTAATTCCTTATATTGCAGATGTAGTAAAACAAGTGAACGTAGATGATAAAGTAGTGATCATTGAGCTAATGGAAGGGTTGCTTGACTAATGCACGTTGATATACTTACATTATTTCCCGAAATGTTTTCCCAGCCTTTAAATACATCTATTCTTAAACGGGCACAAGATAATGACGTTTTCAGCTATGACCTTATCAACTTTCGAGATTTTACAACGAATAAACATCATAAGGTTGATGACTATCCATATGGCGGAGGAGCTGGCATGGTTTTAACACCTCAGCCGATTTTTGATGCCGTTGAAGCTGTTAAAGATAGGCGGAAATCGAAGCCGCGAATAATTTTAATGTGCCCACAAGGTCGACCGTATACGCAACGAGATGCTGAACAATTTAAAGAAGAAGATCATCTCATTTTTATTTGTGGTCATTACGAAGGGTACGATGAGCGCATTCGCGAGCATTTAGTAACCGATGAAATTTCCATAGGTGATTATGTTTTAACTGGAGGAGAACTTGGCGCTATGGTCGTAATAGATAGTGTTGTACGTTTGCTGCCAGCAGCTCTAGGTAATCAGGCTTCAGCCCAATCGGATTCTTTCTCAACTGGCCTGCTTGAGCACCCCCATTATACGCGCCCTGCAAACTTCCGCGGGATGGAGGTTCCCGAAGTGTTATTATCAGGGAATCACGAAAAGATTAAGGAATGGCGTATGAAAGAATCGTTGAAGCGGACATTAGAACGCCGTCAAGAACTAATAGATAAAAATAAATTAACTCCACAGGAAAAGAGCATGCTAAAGCAGTTGCAAAAAGAATTATAAATACTACTGAGCAAAGTACACGAAAAGACGAATAAATTAATGAATGAAATGAAACAAAAAGAGATGGTGGAACGTCGAACCGATGTGTGCGCGAAACACTTGACTTTATTCAAATATAGTTGTATTCCTACAATTATTATGATATATTTATTGTTGTGCTTAAATAGTTGATTTAAGCTGTAAAAACGATGTTCCGCTGTTTTTAAAGTAAGAACAAGAGCATTGGTTTGGAAGGAGAGGAACAACGATGCAAAAATTAATTGCAGACATTACGAAAGAACAGTTGCGTACAGACCATCCTGAATTTCGCCCTGGTGATACGGTAAAAGTTCACGCTAAAGTTGTAGAGGGAACACGGGAAAGAATTCAGATTTTCGAAGGTGTTGTAATTAAGCGACAAAATGGTGGAATTAGTGAAACATTTACAGTAAGAAAAATATCTTATGGTGTAGGTGTTGAACGAACGTTTCCGTTACATTCTCCACGAGTAGCGCAAATAGAAGTAACGAGACGCGGTATTGTTCGTCGTGCAAAGCTATATTATCTTCGCAACTTACGCGGAAAAGCTGCACGTATCAAAGAACGCCGCTAAGCCTAAACATATTTATTATACGTACTTTACAAAAAGAGCTTCGCATCATTATGCAAAGCTCTTTTGTTTCACTTAAAATATAATAGGGTAAATAATGTATCGTGTAATGCATTCAATTTCTGCGTACAATACGAATGTATATTGACCAAAAGAGAAGAGGAGTATGGATTGGGATGCGAAAAAAAGAACTGTTTGACTGGTTGAAAGCACTTTTAGTTGCTTTTGGGATAGCATTTATAATTCGGATGTTTATCTTTTCGCCTATAATTGTTGATGGGCCATCCATGCTACCGACATTACACGACCGTGACCAAATTATTGTTAACAAATTTATTTATCACTTAAATGAACCGAAACGATTTGATATTGTTATTTTTCATGCTTCCGAGCAAAAAGATTTTATTAAACGAGTAATTGGATTACCTGGCGAGCATGTTATGATGAAGGAGAATACGCTGTACATAGACGGTGAAGAAGTGGAAGAGAAATTTACCAAAAAGAACAATATTCATACCGATGATTTTACACTAGAATTACTTCCAGGTCACTTCGAATCCATACCAGATGGTTATGTGCTTGTACTTGGAGATAATCGAACTAATTCTACTGATAGCCGAAGACTTGGTCTCATTCCAATTGATCAAATAGTAGGAAAAGCTACCTTCATATACTGGCCGTTTGAACGCATACAAATCGTGAAAGAATAGGTGAAAACATGACAATACAATGGTTTCCAGGACATATGGCAAAAGCCAAAAGAGAAATAGAAGAAAAACTAAAGCTTGTTGATTTAGTAATCGAGCTCGTTGATGCTCGTGCTCCGCTCTCCTCTCAAAATCCGATGCTTCAACAAGTTATAAAAAATAAACGTCGGCTTGTCGTGCTGATGAAAAATGACTTAGCTGATCAAGAAGAAACAGCGAATTGGCTTAGAGCTTTTGCGCAAGATAAACAAGTTGCAATTGCTGTAAATGTTAATAATAAAGCAGATATTCAATTAATTATTCAACACGTAAAAGATATTGGACAGGAAACGATGCTTAAGCTAAAAAAGAAAGGCATTAGAGAACGGCCAATTCGCGCAATGATTCTTGGCATTCCGAATGTTGGAAAGTCAACCTTAATTAATCGATTAGCCAATAAAAAAATTGCTAAAATAGGAGATAGACCAGGAATAACGAAGCAGCAATCGTGGATTAAAATAAAAAGAGACTTCGAACTTCTTGATACACCCGGCATTTTATGGCCGAAATTCGAAGATCAACAAGTAGGCATACGACTTGCTGCTATTGGAACAATTAAGGATCAACTCGTATCCCTTCAAGATATCGCTGCCTTTGTTATTCAACATATGCAGACGCACTATCCGCAACATTTATATAAACGATATGAAATTAATGATGCAGAAACAGACATGTGGGAAGTATTTACAGCAATAGGTAAGCAACGCGGCGCTCTTGAAAGTGGTGGACATGTAAATATGGATAAAGTAGCAGAAATAATAATCCGCGATCTTCGTTTAGGGAGGTTGGGACAGATTACATTAGAATCGGCTACAAAATAAATGGTATGCTACTTAAAGCATACCATATTTAGTTTGTCTACCATTGGCAAATTAGTGCCCGCTACTAATTTAACTGTTGATAAAGTATTATCTTTACCGATATAAAAGCTAGAAAGACCTGCTGTAATATGTTAAGAGAAAATAAATAATTATTTGGTTATCAAAGTATGCTAAACAAAGGCAACGCTAAGCTAAATTAGTAAAAAATAGGAATTGCTAGTATGTATTATAAAGGATTTGGAAGCTGATTATGCTTCATATATTACGCTCCTCTTGGGTGTGTAGATTTGGTTTTTGCGTAGTAGCGCATCGACCAAACGAACAAATTTTCTTGTTGTTAAGACGAGGGCTCTTTTCTGTTGATGATTCGTACTTCGGTACTCTTTGATGCTTTTTCGTGTAATATTGTAAGCGTCTGACCTCCGATACAGTAACGGCGTTATCAACAAAGGGGTCTTCATTATTTTGGCAAATTAGTAAGAATTTATAGGCGAAAAAAGAAAGCCAAAAACATACTATACGAATTAGGTGAGAGTATGAAAAAACGATCAATAGCTGAGTTAAGACAACTATTTGCATCAGAAAAAATAACAGAGCATTTATTGGAAAGCTTACGTAAAGATGAGCGTAAAGGTGTGCAACAATTAATTCGCGGGTACTTGAGAAAACAACAAAAGTTGCAAGAGGCGGAAAAAATGTTTGTTGCAATGAGCCACTATGAACATGAAGGGTATTTACAACAGTATAAATGGATTGCGGGAGTGGACGAGGCTGGGAGAGGCCCTCTTGCAGGACCAGTTGTTGCGGCAGCGGTAATATTGCCAAGGGATTTCAAACTGCTCGGATTAACCGATTCAAAGAAGCTTACTCGACAGGAACGGTTGACATTCTTTGAGATAATAAAACAACAAGCAATTAGCTATGGGATATCGATGATTAGCAATAAAGAAATAGATGAAATAAATATTTTCCAAGCGACAAAGCAGGCAATGTATAATGCTATAAATCAACTTAATCCTCGACCTAACTATGTGTTGCTCGATGCAATTCGTTTAGAAAAATTACCCTATCCTACTCGCTCAATCATTAAAGGCGATCAGAAAAGTATTTCGATTGCAGCAGCGAGTATTTTAGCAAAGGTAACGAGAGATAAATGGATGGAAAAGCTAGATAAAGACTATCCACAATACGCTTTTTCATCACATATGGGCTACGGTACGAAGCAACACATAAAGCTTTTAAACGAACATGGAGCAACTCCATACCATCGCAAATCATATGCACCTGTACAAGCTGCTATTCGTCGTTCTATTGGAGGAGATACATGTGCAAATACATGAATTATTAAGCAAACGCCTGATTAAGCAGCAGGCAACAAATAGATCGTTACGGCCCGGTCAAATTATTCGAGGGGATATTGTTAAATTATATCCGAACAATAAAGCACGTATTCAACTCGGAAGACACACAATGACAGCTCAGCTACAGGCAGCATTAACAATAGGAAGAAATTATTTTTTTCAAGTTGAAAAAGCAGAAGATGTTATTCATTTAAAAGTAATTCAAGAACAATCGCACTTAGATAAAAACGCAGTAATTAAAGGGATATTGAACGATTTGAACTTGCCACCATCCAAGGTAAATATACAGTTTGTTCAACAACTCCTTAAAGAAGACATCCCATTTACAATAAAACAGTTACAACACGCATTTTCTTTATTAACAGGCGTAAAAAACAAGAGTGAAGGTTACGCAATTTTAAAACAGTTGATTTTACAGCAATTACCGATAACACGTGATGTTTTTTATGCAATGCATGCAAAAATGTATACGAATTATTCAGATCAACTCACTCAATTGTTAAACGAGCTTGAAAAAAGTCAAACTGTCCGCCCGTTAACAAGCAAGTTAATGGGTGAAATCAAACAAGTTACAGACCCTATCTATGCTAATGCCTTAATTAACAATATTTTGCAGGAAGTTAAATCAGAACAAAAGCACCTTTTTCGAATGCTGCAAATGACTGGTTCGCTTGATCCGATGCTTGGCTATTCTACGTGGAAGAAAGCGTGGGATCCATTCACTGTAGATCGATTATTAACGGTGGAAAATCAACCGTATCAATTAAATGAGCGTTCCATTATGGAGCAATTAGAAAGAATGTATCAAGGAAGAGAATTTCGGATGCAAGGCGCTATGCAAATTGTTAAGCAATGGGAAAAAACGCTGCAGGGAGCTGTTCAATCTGGTCGTTCGCTTACGGAACATCAGTTTCAATCGTTACATAATAATATTATAAAACATCTATTTCCAGTATTGTCGATCAACGAGCAAAATTACGTAAAGGCAACAATTGAAAATACACCGCCTTACTTAAGTCGTTTAGTAACAACATTACAATTATATGCTAATCCAAACACATATGAGCAAATGCATCAAGTTATTACTGAATTTAAAGATAGCGACAGCGTTGGTTTAATAAAAGAACAATTTAAAATATTTATGGAAAAAATTAACCAATTATCGAGCGCTAATTCACCGGCGAATGAATTAAAGCTGTCTTTTAAAACAATGCTTATGCAGCTTATTTCACATTCTGATTCAATTGTACGAGAGCATGCACATCAAGTAATTCATCTTATGAACGGATTGCATATTGATTCTGTCCACGAATCAAATCATTTTATCCAGGCAAGTATTTCGTTGCCAGGCGAAAAGTTTTCTTTAAATCAAGATTTACAACTTGAATTTGAAAGTAAAAAAACGAAAGATGGAAAAATTGACCCAGATTATTGTCGTATTCTATTTTTAATGGAATTACAAACTATGAAAAAAACGATTGTAGATATGAATATACAAAAGCGGTTCGTATCTGTCACGATTTATAATGATTATCTTAAGGCGAGTCCTTCAAGCTTTGAAGGGGTATTGAAAGCAGGTATGAAAAAATTGGATTATCAACTGTCAAGTGTAACGGTCAAACCTCTCCAAGAAGCAAAAGAGGATCGACCACAGCCTACAGTAAGTAGTCATAATTTATATAAAGGAGTCGATTATCGCGTATGAGGCAAAAAAAAGCTGCAGCCCTTCGATATGATGAAAATAGGAATACGGCACCTAAAGTAGTTGCAGCAGGCAAAGGTTTGATCGCGGAAAATATAATGGAGACAGCTCGAGAAAGCGATGTTCCACAAGTAGAAGATGCTACTCTCGTAGAGCTTTTAAATGAGTTGACTATAAATGAAACGATTCCCGAAGAATTATATCAAGCAGTTGCTGAAGTATTTGCATTTGTCTATCAATTGGATAAAAATATGAAAGTTGAAAATGAATAATGATATATGTTGATAATTATTACTTATTCTTTGTGAAATTTGTTTTTTTTTAATACAATAGGATTTGCAGTCAATTTCGATCGGAGGATAAAGGATGAATATTCATGAGTATCAAGGAAAGAACATATTACGAGAATATGGAGTAAGAGTGCCTGATGGGCATGTTGCGTATTCGGTTGATGAAGCTGTTGAATACGCGAAAGGACTAAACAGCCCCGTTAAAGTAGTAAAGGCCCAAATCCATGCAGGTGGAAGAGGGAAAGCTGGTGGAGTAAAAGTGGCACAGAACTTACAAGAAGTTCGTGTGTTTGCAAAGGAAATTTTAGGTAAAGTATTAGTAACTCCCCAAACAGGGCCAGAAGGTAAGGAAGTAAAACGTTTATTAATTGAAGAAGGCTGCGATATTGATAAAGAGTATTACTTAGGTCTTGTATTGGATCGTAAAATTAACCGTATTGTTATGATGGGTTCTGAAGAAGGCGGAACTGAGATTGAAGAAGTAGCTGCTAAGAGTCCAGAAAAGATTTTTAAAGAAGTTATAAACCCAGAAATTGGGCTATCTGGATTCCAAGCACGTAGAATGGCATTTAATTTAAATATTCCTTATAACTTAGTAGGAAAAGCGGTTAAATGTATGATGGGTATATATGAAGCATTTATTGATAAGGACTGTATGATCGCTGAGATAAACCCACTCGTTACGACGGGTGATGGAGAAGTATTAGCTCTTGACGCCAAGTTAAACTTTGATGACAATGCATTATATAGACAAAAAGATGTATTGGAATTACGTGATTTAGACGAAGAAAATAGAAATGAAATTGAAGCATCGAAGTACGACCTAAGCTACATTTCCCTTGATGGAAATATTGGCTGTATGGTTAATGGTGCTGGCCTGGCTATGGCTACAATGGATATCATTAAATACCATGGAGGAAATCCAGCTAACTTCTTAGATGTAGGCGGGGATGCGACTCCAGAAAAAGTTGCGGAAGCTTTTAAAATAATTTTATCTGATCCAGAAGTAAAAGGAATTTTTGTTAACGTATTTGGTGGGATCATGCGCTGTGACTTTATAGCAAGAGGTATTATCGCTGCAACAGAGCAATTTGGATTGGAAATCCCTCTCGTTGTTCGGTTAGAAGGTACAAATGTTGACTTAGGAAAACAGTTGCTTAACGAATCGAACCTAAACATCACAGCAGCAGATTCAATGGCAGACGGTGCTGAAAAAATCGTTGCAATGGTCTCGAAATAATGGGGAAAAGTAATGAACGTACAAAGGCGAAGAGAAAGGACGTACGAAAATGAGTATATATGTTAATAAGGATACAAAAGTAATTGTTCAAGGGATTACTGGCTCCGCTGGTAAATACCATACAGAACAAATGCTGAAATATGGAACTAAAATTGTTGGAGGGGTTACACCGGCTAAAGGCGGTACCGAGATTCTTGGTGTTCCAGTTTTTAACACAGTTCAAGAAGCTGTAGAAGCTACAGGAGCCACAGTTTCCATTATTTATGTTCCAGCTCCATTTGCAGCAGATGCAATTTTAGAAGCAACGGACGCTGAATTGGATTTAGCAATTTGTATTACAGAGCATATTCCAATTTTAGACATGATAAAAGTAAGACGATATATGGAAGGGAAAAAGACTCGATTAATCGGTCCTAACTGCCCGGGCGTAATTACTGCAGAAGAATGTAAAATCGGTATAATGCCAGGATACATTCATAAAAAAGGACATATCGGTGTCGTATCGCGATCAGGGACGCTAACGTATGAAGCTGTACATCAGCTTTCTAAGGAAGGCTACGGTCAGTCAACGGCTGTTGGAATAGGCGGCGACCCAGTTAACGGGACGAACTTTATCGATGTGCTGAAAGCATTTAATGAAGACCCGGATACGTATGCTGTAATGATGATTGGTGAAATTGGTGGAACAGCAGAAGAAGATGCAGCACGATGGATAAAGGAGAACATGACGAAACCAGTTGCAGGATTTATAGGTGGTGCAACTGCCCCTCCTGGAAAAAGAATGGGTCATGCCGGAGCGATCATTTCTGGTGGCGAAGGTACTGCTGCTGAGAAGAAACGTGTTATGAAAGAGTGTGGAATTCAAGTCGCTGAGTCCCCTGCAAAAATGGGAAAAACAATGATTCAATTGCTTGAAGAAAATAACTTAATTGAAAAATGTAAAACACATTAATCGTTGACAACAAGAAGAACCTAAAAGGAAGCATATCACTTTTAGGTTCTTCATTAATATACTATAAAATAAGGGAGGCTTATCCTTGAAAACGCTGCGAGAACGTTTCATTTCTTTATATTTTTGTCGAGGAATGACTAGAAAAAGGCTCTTTCGACTAATGCAGTACGATTCTAATTTGACTGCTATCTATACGTTAGCCCCTACTGAAATTAGTCGTTATCTAAACTTTTCTTCTTATCAATCTACACTCTTCTATCAAGATCTTCACGATAAGCAACGTTTTGAAAAAATTAAAAACGCCGAAAAAACAACTTCAATTATTACAATATTGGATCCCATTTACCCAGCTTTACTCAAAAATATTGTTGATCCTCCTCTCATTTTATTTGCCTTAGGAAACAAAGCCCTATTAAATCATGAGCCGTCTCTAAGTGTAATCGGAACAAGGAAGCCGAGTGATGAAGCATTCCAAAAAATGGAGATTGTCCTCCCACCACTTATTAAAAACAATTGGTTGCTCGTCAGTGGAATGGCGACCGGGGTGGATAGCTATGCGCATAAACTCGCATTAGCTCATAATGGGCGGACGATCGCTGTATTGGGTAGTGGGTTTAAAAATATTTATCCAAAGCAAAACATTGAACTTTTTCAAGAGATTAGAAGAAAAGGACTTGTCCTCAGTGAATACTCCCCAGCTACACCTCCGAGAAAATATCATTTCCCAGAACGCAATAGAATAATTAGTGGGTTAAGCTTTGGCACATTGGTAGTTGAAGCAAAAGAAAGAAGTGGTACAATGATTACCGTTGATCAAGCTTTAGATCAAGGAAGAGAAGTATACGCGTTGCCAGGGTCTCTATTAGCATCGCAAACACGTGGCTGTCATCAAATGATTCAAGATGGTGCAAAGCTCGTAATGGAGGCAGATGATATAAATGATGATTGGTTAAGAATGGGAAAGCATATGCATCCGTAAATGAAAATAGTGAAATTTCTGTCCTTGCCTTTCATAACAAGAACAAGACTATAAAGGAGGCAGTCTTACTCGTCCGTACAGACAAGTGTCGTCAAGTATTCCATTCGGTTCACTTTATGAATGCATGAAAGGTAGTAAATGAACGTAATAATACAATAGCATACTGTGAGCAATTGTTTGAAATACAATTGATTTAATTTACCGTTTTTTTTACGTAAAAAATTGATTCAGCCACGTCAACTACTTTTAATTACGTTTAATTTTAATGAAGCAGATCCTTGACGAGTATTAATTATTTATTTTCCAATATAAGACCTATCCACAATTTTAAACATCTACAAATTGTAATCTATGTTAAAAATAGATGAATTATAGTATCCATTTGGTATTCAAAGCTCATAATGATAAGTATAATAGACCCCTTTTTAGATGTTTATAAACTAGAAAAGTGTTTGTAAATTTGACAAAAGCATTCGTTGTACTTACTATTAGTGGAGATTTCCATTTTTAATTTAGAACGTTCTTGTCATTTTAATTTTTTTATATAAAGTATATAATGTCACCTCATTTGGGGAGGAAATCATATGTCAAATTATCTTGTAATTGTAGAATCACCTGCAAAAGCGAAAACGATTGAACGATATTTAGGTAAGAAATATAAGGTTAAAGCATCCATGGGCCATGTTATTGATTTACCAAAAAGTCAAATGGGTGTTGATGTAGAAAACGGTTTTTTGCCAAAATATATTACAATACGTGGAAAAGGCGATATATTAAAGGAATTAAAAAAAGAAGCAAAAAAAGCAAAAAAAGTATACTTAGCAGCTGACCCCGACAGAGAAGGGGAAGCAATAGCTTGGCATTTAGCCCACGCATTGCAAGTAGATGAGGCATCTGAATGTCGCGTAGTCTTTAATGAAATTACAAAGGATGCGATAAAAGAATCCTTTAAGAACCCTCGTGCAATAGATCACGACTTAGTTGATGCACAGCAAGCGAGAAGAATTCTCGATCGTCTTGTAGGATACAATATTAGCCCACTTCTTTGGAAAAAGGTTAAAAAGGGATTAAGTGCTGGACGTGTTCAATCTGTTGCTGTAAAGATGATTATTGATCGGGAAAAGGAAATAGAAAACTTTAAGCCAGAAGAATATTGGTCGATTGCAGCTGCATTTCAAAGAGAAAAGGATTCATTTGAAGGTACATTTTATGGAATAGATGGTAAAAAGCAAGAACTGAAAAAAGAAGCAGATGTGAAGGCAATTTTAGAAAAGGTTCAGGATAAAAAGTTTACAATTAAAAAGGTGACAAAGCGAGAACGAAAACGTAACCCTGCAAAACCTTTCATCACATCGTCATTACAACAAGAAGCAGCACGCAAACTGAATTTTAAAGCTCGTAAAACGATGATGATTGCCCAGCAACTGTATGAAGGTATTGATCTCGGTAAAAAATCAGGTGGAATTACTGGTTTAATCACATATATGCGTACAGATTCTACACGGATAGCTGCTTCAGCGAAAGAAGACGCTAAAAAGTATATAGAAGATACGTATGGTAAGGAGTATAGTGCTACACAACAAAAGAAACAAAATCAGCAAGGCGCACAGGATGCCCATGAAGCCGTTCGACCAACGTCTGTTTCAAACAATCCTCAATCGTTAAAAGCGATCTTATCTCGGGATCAATATCGGTTGTATAAATTAATTTATGATCGCTTTTTAGCGAGTCAAATGGCACCAGCTGTTATGGATACGATGACTGTTCAGCTTGAAAATAATGGAGTTGAGTTCCGCGCTACGGGTTCAAAAATAAAGTTTAAAGGATTTATGAAGGTATATATTGAAGGAAATGATGGCCAGAAAAAAGATGAAGAAAAGTTTTTACCGGAACTAGAAGAAGGTATGGTAGTTGATGCAACGGAAATTATACCAAAACAGCATTTTACACAACCACCGCCTCGATATACTGAAGCAACTTTAGTTGGTACGATGGAAAAACAAGGACTCGGACGCCCGTCAACTTATGCACCGACATTGGATACAATACAACGGCGTGGATATGTAAGCATGGACAATCGACGTTTTGTGCCAACAGAGCTAGGTGCGATAGTTATAGAGATATTAGAAAAATATTTTCCGGAAATTATAGATGTAGATTTTACTGTAAAAATGGAAGGCGATCTTGATTCTATTGAAGAAGGTAAAACAAAATGGATTCGAATTATTGATGACTTCTATAAAGACTTCCATAAACGATTAGATAAAGCCGAAGAAGAAATGGAAAAAATTGAAATTAAAGATGAACCAGCCGGAATTGACTGTGAAAAATGTGGTCACGGAATGGTTTATAAGATGGGGAGATATGGAAAGTTTTTAGCGTGTTCAAATTTCCCTGACTGTCGTAATACAAAGCCCATTTTGAAAAAGATTGGCGTAACGTGTCCAAAATGTAAAAAAGGGGATGTCGTTGAACGCAAGTCAAAAAAGAAACGTACCTTTTATGGGTGTGATACGTACCCAGACTGTGACTTTGTTTCTTGGGATAAACCAATTGCTCGAGCATGTCCAGTTTGCGAATCTTTTCTAGTAGAGAAGAAAAATAAAAAACAAACGCAAGTTAAATGCACGTCTTGTGATTATAAGGAAGATACTCAAACATAAGAAAAGACAAAAGACAGCAACATAGCTCACGTAAAACCCAAAAAGGGATCGATCGACGTAATTTTTGATGGTTGATCCCTTTTTTGTATGTCTATAGATATACGATTAAGAGCGATACGCTATATAAAAAGAGAAGTATGCGTAAAGTGTTTGTGAGGGAACAGATGCACGAATCTAACTAGATAATATGTGATCAATTTTACTTCGAACGATATACACATGAATAACACCGTTGATATTCACTGCAGGTGGATGCTTTCCGCGGGCACGGCTTCAGCCTCTTCGGAAGAAAACCACTCTGCGGGGTCTTCGGACTCGTGCTATTCCCACTGGAGTCTTCGTGTATATCTACTGCGGTCGGTAGGAATCAATACTAAAATTAACGAATACATAGAGAGGTTTTTTAACTTCTTAAAATAACACCCACAAATACTTGACTCAATCAAAAGAGAAGGTAAAAATCTGATTAAAAAAGGATCCCCACTATTGACCGGAAAGTATGTACCGACTCCATTTTGTATTACGTATCGAGAGAGTCAAGACGTTTTGTTTTCAATATGGAAGGGAATAATATATCAAGAAGCATGATTTATTCATCATGGAGGTAATTAAAATGAATCGTCATAAATATTATGTAAAAATTGAAGAAAAAGAGATACGAAAGGAACCCTTGCCAGACGGAACAAATTATGCGATTTTAGCAACAGAAAACGAAGTGCAAGAAATCAACAATATGTTTGTAAATATGGAAAACGAATCAAAGGAAGCATTAAAACATATTTTCAAGCCATTTAATGAGAGATCAGTCGATAGAGAGAGAAATAAATATGATCGCAACCTCCGCACTGTATATGAACGAATTTATCATTTGGGAACAACTGAAACAAAAGCAAAGATACGAAAGCTTGGCTTATTTTAACGAATAAGCGTAGACATTTTTCATTTAGTGAAATAATTGAATCTT